>CAXGVP010000285.1:0-5475 GCA_964013055.1 uncultured Albimonas sp. | reverse complement strand
CGGGGGCGCGCGGCGGGACAGCGCCGCGGGCGAGGCGCCGGCCACGGGCGCGGCCTCCGACGCGGCGCCCCCTGCCCCGCCGCGCGCCTGACGCAGACGTCTTGCCCGACGCCGCCGGCGACGCTAGGGGACGGGCGACGCGCCCCTCGCCAGGAGACCCGAGCATGAGCCCCACCGACAGCCGCCTCCCCCACGAGAAGGGCTTCCACGTCAGCTGGGACCAGATCCACCGCGACAGCCGGGCGCTGGCCTGGCGGCTGGACAAGCGGGGCCCGGGCGCGGATGGCGCGTGGAAGGCGGTGGTCGCGATCACCCGCGGCGGCATGGCCCCGGCGATGATCCTGGCGCGAGAGCTCGACGTGCGCATCGTCGACACGATCTCGGTGAAATCCTACAACCACCAGGACCAGATGGACGCCCAGGTCCTCAAGGCCCCGGACGCCGAGCTGATGGGCGACGGAACCGGCATCCTGGTGGTCGACGACCTCGTCGACAGCGGCAAGACGCTGGAGCTGTGCCGCCGCCTCTATCCCAAGGCGCATTTCGCCACCGTCTACGCCAAGCCCAAGGGCCGGCCGATGGTCGACACCTTCATCACCGAGGTCTCGCAGGACACCTGGATCTTCTTCCCCTGGGACATGGCCCTGCAGTACGTCGCCCCCTATCGCGGCGTCTGACCGCCCCCGGCGTCCACGCGGCGCAAACCAGAGCGGCCGCGCAGTCCCCTGCGCGGCCGCTCTCGTTTCGCCCGGTCCGGCGCCTCCCCGGAGAGGCGGCATCACGATGCCCGGGCCCGTGGGAAAGTGGCGGTCCCGCGAGCCTCCCCATAGCTCGCGGGACCTGAGCCGCCGTTCAGCGCTTCGCCGTCTTGCCGCCACGGCGGAGATCTGAACATGCGGCGTCCCGGTGCGACGATCAGGGCGCCGGACATCCGTCCGCAGCCTCGGTCGTCGCCATCCGTTCAAATCGCCAGGCGAGTCGGTTCCGCCGTACGGCGACACGCATTCACCTTTGGTTCACCTGTAGTAGAGCGATTCCCCTGTCTGGCGCCAGCGTTTTCTTAGAAACGAAATGTCTCTCGCCTTCTCGATGGCATTCATATTCCACGGCGCAACCTTCGGTTGCAACCCCCTGTCGTCGCCCCTCCGGCCGCCGCCGGGGGCCGAGATGAAAAAAGCCGCGCCCGAAGGCGCGGCCAGTTCGACAGGGAGGAGTGCAGGCGCAGCCCATGTCGCGCCTGCAAGACGGACACTCGCGGAAAAAGGTTAACGCAACGTGACGTTGCGGAGGTTTCTGGCGGCGGCGTCTTTTCACGGCATTCGCCGGGGGCGCGCCGCCTTGACCCCGGCGGGCGCGCCGCGGATGGTCTGCGGATCGCTCGCCGCCGGCGCGTCGGCGTCCCGCGGGGGGCGCCGCCCGGCCCCGTCCCCGGTCGCCGCCCCGACGCGGCGCCAGCGCAGGAGACCGTCATGGGAGACATCGGCTGGTTCGCCTTCCTGATCGTCGGCATCGCCGCCGGCTGGATCGCCGAGAAGGTGATGAAGCGCGACCACGGCCTGCTGACCAACCTCGTGGTCGGCATCGTGGGCGCCTACCTGGGCGCCTACCTGTTCGGGGTGCTCGGCCTCGAGCTCGGCGACGACTTCTTCGGCCGGCTCGCCACCGCCACCGCCGGCGCGGTGGCGCTGCTGGCGATCATCAACCTCGTCCGCCGGGCCTGACGTCCCGGCCCCGCCAACGGCAGGACCCTCCATGATCGACATTCTCGAAGCCGGCGGCGCCGCCCTCGCTCCCCTGATCCGCTCCGGCGAGGTCTCGGCCGAGGAGGTGATGCGCGCCCATCTCGACCGCATCGCCGAGGTGAACGAGGGCGTCACCGCCATCGTCTCCCAGCGCGACCCCGACGACTGCCTCGCCGAGGCCCGCGCCGCCGACGCCTCCCGCGCGGCCGGCGAGCCGCTGGGCCCGCTCCACGGCCTGCCGATCGCGATCAAGGACCTGACGGCGACCAAGGGCCTGCTGACCACGATGGGCTCGCCGCTCTACGCCGACCTGGTGCCCGACGCCGACAGCCCGATGGTCGCCCGCATCCGCGCCGCCGGCGCGCTGATCGTGGGCAAGACCAACACGCCGGAGTTCGGCCTGGGCTCGCACACCATGAACCCGATCTTCGGGGCCACGCTGAACCCCTGGGACCGCACGCGCTCGGCCGGCGGGTCGTCGGGCGGGGCGGCGGTGGCGCTGGCGATGCGGATGCTGCCGATCGCCGACGGCTCCGACCAGATGGGCTCGCTGCGCAACCCGGCCGGCTGGAACAACGTCTTCGGCTTCCGCCCCTCCTGGGGGCGGGTGGCCAACGACGCCAGCTTCGACCTCTACGCCCACCAGCTCTCGACCGAGGGGCCGATGGGCCGCTCCGTCGCCGACATGGCGCTGCTGCTCGACGTGCAGGCGGGCTACCAGCCCGAGGCGCCCCTCTCCCACGGCAAGCGCGACGTCTTCGTGCCGGGCCTGACCGCCGACGAGCCGCGCGACTGGGCCAGGGGCCTGCGCATCGGCTGGATCGGCGACTGGAACGGCGGCTGGCCGATGGAGCCCGGCATCCTCGAGACCTGCGAAGCCGCCCTCAAGGTCTTCGAGCGCCTCGGGGCCGAGATCGTCCCCCTGGTCCCCGACCACTCGCGCGAGGAGATGTGGGACAGCTGGACCACGCTGCGCCACTGGGGCGTCGCCGCCCGCTCGGCGGCGGAATACGAGACCCCCGAGCGCCGCAAGCTCCTGAAGCCCGAGGCGATCTGGGAGATCGAGAACGGCCTCGCGCTCTCGGCCATGGACATCCACCGCGCCTATGTCCAGCGCGCCCGCTGGCACCGCAAGCTGCTGCATATTTTCGAGAGCGTGGACCTGCTCGCCATGCCCTCGGCCCAGGTCTGGCCGTTCCCGGTCGAGGATCGCTGGCCGCAGGAGATCGCCGGCGTGAAGATGGACACCTACCACCGCTGGATGGAGTGCGTCCTGCCCACCTCGCTGGGCGGCCGCCCCGCGGTCTGCGTCCCCGCCGGCTTCGGCCCGGACACCTCCCCCGGCGCCGGCCTGCCCATGGGCCTGCAGCTGATGGGCGCCCCGCGCGGCGACCTCGAGGTCCTGCGCGCCGCCGCCGCCTTCGAGGCCGAGGCCCCCTGGACCCGCCAGGCGCCCCCGGCCTGACCAGCCCCCCGGGCGCGTCCAGTCCGGCGCGCCCGCTCCCCCAGGCGCCCGTCGCCACGCGCCTCCCCGGGAGCGCCTGTTCTCCGGAGCCGTCTCTCGCTGATGCCGGAAAGAGCGACTCGCCCGAAGGGGTCAAGGATCGCGCAGCGACCCGCGCTTGCGCGGGCTTGTCCTTGACCCCTTCGGGCGAGTCGCTCAGGCATCAACAGCGAGAGACGGCTTCGGAGAACAGGCGCGGGCGCTTTGTTCTTGGGTGAGTCAGGAGCCCGCCGGAGGCTCCCGCCCCCGACGTCTCTCCCCAGGGCCGCCCACAAGCGCCGCCGCAGCCAGGCCCGCCCGCAGGGCGCCTGTAGACCGGTCCTCCCTCAGGACCAGGTGATCAGCTCCGGCTGGTCGTCCAGATGCGGCGTCTCGTTGAAGCTCAGCAGGCTCAGCCGCTCCGCCCGGCCCGCAAGCCGGGTATAGGAGCTGTTCTTCACCTGCATCTGCAGCCGCGCCGCCATCTCCGGCGGCGCGCTCAGGATCGTGCGGACCATCTGCCCGATGGTCCCGCCGGACGAGACGCAGAACACCGGCCGGTCCGTCCCCTCCGCCGCCTGGCGCAGCGCGTCGGCGACGTTCGCCTCGTAGTCCACGAAGGACTGCGAGCCGTCGATCTCGCCCCTGTGCCAGGCCATCAGCGCCTGCACCATCGACCGGTAGTAGGTCTTGCGGTCGGCCTTGTCCGGCGCGGGGTTCCCTTTCGCCACCCAGTCGCGCAGCAGGCTGTCGGAGTCGTTCTCGTTGAAGCCCGAGTGCACGATCGGCTCCGGCGCGCCGCCGAGGCCCTCGGCCAGCGCCGCCGCGGTCTCGCGCTGGCGCTTCAGCGTGCCGACCATCATCCGCACCGGTCGGATGTCGCGGGCGGCCAGCCACTCGCCCAGCATGCGCGCCTGGGCGACGCCGTGGTCCGAAAGCTTGTCGTAGTCGGCCGCCCCGAACGAGGCCTGCCCATGGCGGATCAGCCAGACGTGGCTCATGCGTGCGTCCCCCTCTGCGGCCCGATCAAGACGGATCCGCGCCGACGCGCACCAGCTGCTTGCCGAAGTTCTCGCCGCGCAGCAGACCCAGGAAGGCCTCGGGGGCGTTCTCGAGGCCCTCGGTGACGGTCTCGCGGAACTTCACCCGGCCGGAGTTCACCAGCGGCCCGACCTCGTCCAGGAACGGCTTCAGCATGTCCATGTGGTCCGAGACGATGAACCCCTGCGCGCGCAGCTTCTTGACCAGCAGCGAGCGCCACAGCAGCGGCAGCTGGTTCTGGTCGCCCATGGTGTTGCCGGAGTAGAGCGAGATCATTCCGCAGATCGCGATCCGCCCGAATTGCTTCATGTTGGGCAGCAAGCCGAGCAGGGTCTTGCCGGCGACGTTCTCGAAATAGCAGTCGAAGCCGCCGGGCGCCGCCTCGGCCATCTTCGCGGCCATCTGCTTGCCGTCCTCGACCGAGCGGTGGTCGATGCAGGCGTCGGCGCCCAGCTCCTCGACGACATAGGCGCACTTGTCGGCCCCGCCGGCGACGCCGACCACGGTCATCCCCTTTATCTTGGCGAGCTGCGTGACGACCGCGCCCACGGCGCCCGAGGCCGCCGAGACGCAGATCGTCTCGCCGGCCTTGCCCTCCAGGATCCGGTTCAGCCCGACATAGGCGGTCTGCCCCGGCATCCCCAGCACGCCCAGCGCGGTGGAGATCGGCGCGATCGCGGGATCGACCTTGCGCATCCCCTCCCCGTCCGAGAGCCCGTGCGTGGCCCAGCCCATCCGCCCGACCACGATGTCGCCGGGCTTGTAGTCGGGGTGGTTCGACTCGATGACCTCCGAGACGGTCCCCCCCTCCATGGTCCCGCCGATCTCGACGGGCTTCGCGTAGGAGGGGCCGTCGTCCATCCGCCCGCGCATGTAGGGGTCGAGCGACAGCCAGATGGTGCGCGCCGCGAACTGGCCGGGCCCGGGCGAGGGGACCTCGCCCTGCTCGAGCCGGAAATTGTCGGCGGTGGGCACGCCGTTGGGGCGGCTGGCGAGGGCGATGCGCTGCATGGACATGAGGGGCTCCCTGGGGCTCGCGCGGCATACCCGCGCGTATGTTCTGATCGGGCGGATAATGGCGACGGGGAGGGCGCGGATCAAGGCGTGCGTCCCCGGAGGTCGCGGGCGACGCCACGGGACCGGGCGCGAGGCGCCGCGTCGGGCGTCGCGCTGGGGGGCGAGGCCCCGCCAGCGGCGCGCGGCGGGCGC
>CAXGVP010000284.1:0-5500 GCA_964013055.1 uncultured Albimonas sp. | reverse complement strand
GGGGGTCTCCGAACGCCCGCCCCAGGCGCCCCTGGCCACCCGCGCAGCGCCTGCCCCGCGCCGCGAGCCGAACGCACCCCACAGGCGCGACAGCCGTCGCGGCGCTCCCCCGCCGGCCGCAGGCGTCGCCGCAGGGCGCATTTCAATGGCGATGTTATATTTCGCATACCCAGTTCTGGAGTGACGTAATATGAACGCGATGAATCATCGCGCTTTTTGCGGTGGCGCGCTCGCGGGAAGCCGGCCTGTGCATTTTGCCTACCTGGACGAAGCTGGAACCAGCAACCTCAAGCATGAGCCTTGGGTTGTGGTGGCTGGCGTCATCGTCTCGGACAGGCAATGGCGCGAAATCGAGACTCGCATGGTTGAGATTGCCTCGCGCTATGCGCCGGAAGGCAAGGAAGATCGGTTCTACTTTCATGCGACGGAACTCTGGTCCGGTGGAAAGATGCTCCCTCGTGACGAGTATCCAGCCCATCGTCGCTGGGCGGCTCTGAAAGAGTTATGCGCGTTGATCGGAGAATTTCGCCTTCCTGTCGTGCAGGGATGCGTTCATCGCGAAAGCTATATGGAGTTCGTGGCGGCGGAGTTCCCCGATGTCTCCATCTCTCCGCAGGAGGCTGCCATCGACGCGCAATTGGTCGGCTTCAAGCATTGCCTGATGGCGATAGACGGAATCATGAGGATGACCCCTCCTGACGAAATCGCGACTGTGACCGTCGAGCGCAACTCGCAGACTTACGCCCATCTGAAAGAGGCGCAGCGCCAGTTCAGAGGGAGGTCTCGGGTATTCGACGCACCAGAAGTCCAAAGGCTTCTTCCTCTGGAGCGAGTTGTGGATAGCGTGAACGAATGCGACAAGCAGGACAGCTACATTTTGCAACTTGCAGACGTGGTGGCGTTCGTCCTAAAGAAGCAGTTGCAAGGCGACAAGCACATCACGCCTTATTTGGCGCATCTGCCGCCAATCATCGGCATGACCACGCCGAGGATATCTATCTCTTTTGTGGATCAGCGTCCTGAGTGATCCGCCGCATTGCCTCCTCGAACCGATCCTCAGCTTCGGTGGGGCTTAGTTCGCCAGCCTCGACCAGATCCTCGACGGCGCGGCGGAACCTCTCGCTCTGCTCTTCCTGAGTCAGATCGTTCTTCTTCTTCGGCATCAGTGCCTCGGACCAGTCGTTTCGTAGGTGAGCCGCTTGCCGACGACGCCCATGAGGGTCAGGTCAGAACGCATGGTGTCGTTCACGCCGAGCGCGATGCGGTTGGAATACCGGAAGTCGAATTCGGCGAGGTATCGGTGCAGGTGCCGCTTGGCGCAGTGCTGGTAGACTCCGCGCATCCCGCGCTTGAAGATCGAGAAGTAGCCTTCGATGGTGTTGGTGTGCGCGTCGCCCCGCACCCCTTCGTCCTTCTGGTGGGCGACGGCATCGTGGCCGGCGAACTCTGCCCGATCCGGGTGTAGAACCACGCCTCGTCGGTCATCAGGTGGGCTTGGCGGGAGACGTTCTCCCCGACGAACGCCTCGATGGTGTCACGGCGCAGGTTGTCGACCACGACGGAGCGGGCGCGGCCGGTTTCCCGGTCCACGAGGGAAAGCACCTTCATCTTGTGATGGAAGGCGCGGCCGACCTTGGTTCCCGGCTCGCGCCCGATGAAAGTCTCGTCGGCCTCGACCGGCCCGCCGCCCTCTCCGAAGGGCGCCAGGTCGCCCGAGCGCATGGCCTCGCGGATGCGATGGGACATGAACCAGGCGGTCTTGAGGGTGACGCCCAGCACGCGGTGAAGCTGGTTGGAACTGATCCCCTTCTTGCTGGCGCACATGAGGAAGATCGCTTGCAGCCACAGGTTCATGGGGACGTGGCTCGCCTCGAACACGGTCCCGATCTTCACGGTGAAGGGCTTTCGGCAGGCATAGCACTTGTAGAGCCCGATGCGAGTGCTCTTGCCCTGCATCTTGGACACGCGCTTGCGCTCGCCGCAGCGCGGGCAGGTCGCCCCGTGCGGCCAGATGCGCGCCTCGACGTAGGTGTAGGCGGCTTCCTCATCGTGGAAGTGCTTGGCGGAGAGAATGGACATGGTGAAGTCCCTCGATGAGCAGAACCGCGAACTCGACCTCAAATTTGTTCAAGGTTCTGTCGCAGCTCAGTTATTGCGTCTTGCGCACGACGAAGGGCTGTTGCCTGCAATCCTTGCAGGGGCAGACGTCCCTCTGGATGAGCTTCAACGTGAACTCGAAGCCGAACGCAGGAATCGGTCTCGGGATCGCCATCGCACAGCGTCATCTCGACTTCGTATCCGCCTTCGGTCTGCCGTATCGTCGTTTCCTTCAGTTCCATGGCCCCGTCTCCCCTTCATCTCTGACCAAAGGTAAGCTAGATGGATGGGTATGGCAAGTATAATGACGCCATTTCAATGCGCGGTCCTCCGCCCGCCGCCTGCGCCATGGCGCATTGAAATGCGCCCTACCGGGAGATCATCCAGCTCACCGGCGCGGTCACGATCCCCGGGAACACGGTGATGATCACGATCCCCAGCAGCATCAGCGCGAAGAACGGCATCGAGGCCCGCGTGACCTTCAGGATGTCCCGCCCGGTCAGCCCCTGCAGGACGAACAGGTTGAACCCCACCGGCGGCGTGATCTGGGCCATCTCCACCACGATCACCGTGAAGATCCCGAACCACAGCAGGTCGATCCCCGCATCCTTCACCATCGGCAGCACCACCGAGGCGGTCAGCACCATCATCGACACGCCGTCCAGGAAACACCCCAGCACGATGTAGAGCAGCGTCAGCACCGCCAGCAGCTCCCACGGGCTGAGGCTCCACGCCTTCACCTCCGCCGCGATCACCCGCGGCACCCCGGTGAACCCCATGGCGATCGACAGGAACGCCGCCCCCGCCAGGATCAGCGCGATCATCGTCGAGGTGCGCACGGCGGCCATCAGCGCGTCCATGAAGCTCGTCAGGTTCAGCGTGCGCGAGACCGCCGCCAGCGCCAGCGCCCCCAGCACGCCCATGGTGGCGGCCTCGGTCGGGGTCGCATAGCCCCCGTAGATCGAGCCGATCACCAGGAAGATCAGCAGCGCCACCGGGATCAGCAGGCGCGTGCGCCCCAGCTTCTCGCGGAACGTCAGCCGCTCCTCGAAGGGGGGCGCGAGGCTCGGGTCCAGCTTCGCCCGGATCGCCACGTAGCCCATGAACAGCGCGATCAGCATCGCGCCGGGCACGACGCCCGCGATGAACAACCGGCTGATCGAGACCTGCGCCACCACCCCGTAGACGATCAGCATGATCGAGGGCGGGATCAGCAGCCCCAGGGTGCCGGATCCGGTCAGCGTGCCGATGATCAGCCGCTCGTCATAGCCGCGCTTGGTCAGCTCGGGCACCGACATCCGCCCGATGGTGGCGCAAGTGACCGCCGAGGATCCCGCCACCGCCGCCATCACCCCGCAGCCCAGTATGTTCACATGCAGCAGGCCGCCGGGCAGGCGGCCGACGACGGGGGAGAGGCCGCGGAACATGTCCTCCGACAGGCGGGTGCGGAACAGGATCTCGCCCATCCAGATGAACAGCGGCAGCGCGGTCAGCGCCCAGTTCCAGCTCGCGTCCCAGACCGTCGAGGCCAGCAGCGACCCCGCCGGCGCCATCGAGAAGAAGTTCATCGCCACGAAGCCGACCGCGGTCAGCGCCACCGCCACCCACACGCCCGAGGCCAGCAGCAGCCCCATCACGGCGAACAAAACGATGGCGACGGTTCCCGGATCGCTCATTCGCCCCCCTCCAGCACGTGTTCGGCGTTGGCTTCGTAGGAGGGGGCGACGCCCCGCAGGATCGAGACGAACTCGTCCACCAGGGCGATGAGAAACACCGCCGCCCCCAGCGCCATGGCGCTGCGCGGGATCCACAGCGGGATCGCCATCAGGCCGGGCGAGATCTCGTCGAACCGCCAGGAAAACCAGACGAAGTCGATCGCCCACCACAGGAAATAGGCCACCGCGACGACCGAGAAGCCCACGCACCACAGCTCCAGCCAGCGGCGGGGGCCCGAGGCCGTGCGTCCGATCAGCAGGGTGACGCGGATATGGGCGCCGCGCCGGAACGCGTAGGCGAGGCCGAGGAAGGTCGAGGCGGCGAGGCAGAACCCCGCCGTCTCGGTCGAGTCGATGGTCCCGCCGAGCTGGCGCGCGACCACCTGGGCGACGATGGTCACGGCGATGCCGACCAGGAACAGCCCGGCGAGCGCGCCGGACGCGAGATAGAGCGCGTCCAGCCCCCGCCGCAGCGGCCCGCGAGGGCCTGCGACGGGGGCGGAGACGGTTGCGAAGCTCTGCTCGGGGGCGAAGCCCTGCGGCCCCTCGGGCGTCCCGGTCACGCAGGCCTCACTGCGCCAGGTAGGCGTCGAGCACGGCGATCGCCTCGGGCGAGGCGGTGGCGCGCCAGTCGTCGACCATGGTCTTCCCGATCTCGCGCATGCGGGTCATGATCGCCTCGGGCGCATCGGTGGTGGTCATGCCGTTCTCGGCGAGGATGCCGATCTGGGCCTCGGTGGTCTCTGCCGACATCTTCCAGGCGCGCTCCTCGGCGAGCGAGGCCGCATTGAGGATCGCGGTCCGCGCATCCTCGGGCAGGGCGTCGAACATCGCCTTGTTCACGATCACCGCGTTCTTGGAATAGATCGCGCCGGCGTAGGTGAAGTAGTCGGTGTTGTCCCAGGCCTGGATGTCGATGCCGGTCTGGGGCGAGGTAAACAGCGCCTCGATCAGGCCGGTGGAGAAGGCCTGCGGGATCTCGGCGAAGGGCAGGATGGTGGCCTGGAAGCCCAGCATCTCGCCCATCTTCTGGGTGGCGGTGGAGTAGATGCGCAGCTTCTTGCCCTCGAAGTCGGCCAGCGTCTCGACCGGGGTCTTGGTGTAGAAGCCCTGGCCGGGCCAGGGCTGGTAGAACAGCACCATCAGGCCCGCCGCCTCGAGCTTGGCGTCGAAATAGGGCTTCTGCAGGTCCTTGAGCTTCCAGGCGTCGTCGTAGGTGGGCGCGAGGAAGGGCACGCCGCCGAGGATGTACATCGGGTCCTCGTTCCCGTAGACGCCCAGCCGGATCTCGCCCATCGGCGCCTGGCCGCGCTGCACGGCGGTCTTGATCGCGTCGAGCTTGATCAGCGTGTCGTTGGACTGCAGGTCGATGGTCAGGTCGGTCGAGGCCTCCACCTCTTCGATGAACAGGCGAATGTTCCGGGTGAGGAAGTTGTCCTCGGGGTAGCCCGAGGCCATGATCCAGGTCTCGGCCTGCGCGGCGACGGCGGAGAGGCCGAGGGCGAGGGCCGCGGCCCCTGCGGCGAGGAAGTTCCGGTTGGCGAACATGGTGTGCTCCCTGTCGTGAAGCCCGCGGCGCTTGCTGGCCGCACGACGGTTTGCAAGCAAACGACATGCCAAGGGGGGGAGCGGACTACAGGCGCCCTGCGGGCGGGCTTGGCTGGGCCTGTGAGTGTGGGGAGGTTGGG
>CAXGVP010000283.1:0-5503 GCA_964013055.1 uncultured Albimonas sp. | reverse complement strand
GCCGTTCTGCGGCTCGATCGCCCAGTCCACCAACAGCCGGTCGCCCGAGAGGATCCCCGCGCCCACCATCGACTCCCCCTCGGCCTGCATCCAGTAGCACGACGGCGAGAGCGCGCCGGTCAGCTCATGCAGGTCGAGGTGCCCCTCGACGTAGTCGTCGGCCGGACTCGGGAAGCCCGCCGAGACGCGGCTGAGCACGAGCGGCAGCGGAGGCCCGGGCGAGACCTCGCTCGCCGGGACGTAGGCGGTCACGACCAACTCGCCGGGCGTCGCGATGGGCGAGGACGCGCCGTCGCCGGAATGGGGCGCGGGGGGGAAGGGCACGGGCGAATCATCGGCGGGCTCCGGCACTGGGGCGACGTTGCGGAAACGGTATCATTTCCGAATGCGATCCCAAGCCGGCGCGGCCCCCGACGGCGCCGCGTCGGGGGGCCGTCGCCGCGCTCTAGCGATGCTGCGCGTGGTAGGCGTCGTTGGGGCGCATGTCGACGGCGCTGGCCATGCGGTTGGACATGTTGAAGAAACTCGCCGTGGCGGCAATGTCCCAGATGTCGGCGTCGGTGAAGCCCTCGGCGCGCAGGGCCTCGCGGTCGGCCTCGACGATGCGGTGGGAGTCGGCGGTCATCTTCTCGGCGAAGGTCAGCATCGCGGCCTGGCGGGGGGGCAGGTCGGCCGCGCGCCAGTTCATCACCAGCGCCTCGCCCAGCTTCGGGTCGCCCGACAGCTGGCGCACCGCCGCGCCATGGGCGGTCAGGCAGTAGAAGCAGCGGTTGAGGGCGCTGACCGCCACCGCGATCATCTCGCGCTCCAGCTTGCTCAGGCCCGAGGGCGCCAGCATCAGGTCGTTGTACATGCCCGAGAACGCCCGCAGCTTCTCCGGCGCGAAGGCGTAGGCGGCGAGCACGTTGGGGACCATGCCCAGTTTTTCCCGGCAGACCTCGAAATAGCGCTCGACATCCTCGGGGAGCGGATCGACCGGCGGCAGGTCCAGCGCGGTCGGCCGGGGGGCCTTCGCGGCCTTCGTCTTTTTGGGGGCTTTCTTCGCCGGGGTCGTCTTCGCGGCGGCTTTCTTCGCGGCCTTGGCCATCCTCGGTCCTCCCGTGCGGGGGACCGGGACGGCCCCCGTCAGTTCGCCTGACGGTAGTGGTAGCGCGCGACGGGCGCCATGCCCGCGCCTTCGTAGAGCGCCCGGGCGGCCGCGTTGCCCTCGGTCACCGCCAGCGCCACCCAGGCCGCGCAGTGGTCGAGCGCGAAGCGCGCCGCCCCCACCAGCGCCCCGCGGCCGGCGCCCTGCCGGCGGTGCGAGGCGCGCACCTCCACCGCGTGCAGCATGGCGACGTCGCCGTCGACGGCCACATGCGCCACGCCCGTCACCCGGTCGTCCGAGCGCACCATGATCTGGGTGTGGGGGCCCTCGCAGCGGGCCATGACCGCGCGCCGCTCCGGCCCGATCCCGCCGGCGGCCCAGATCTCGTTGAGCAGCGCCAGCCGCACCCCCACCGGGACCGCGCGCACATGCTTGCCCAGTTCCAGCGTCGCAAGCGCCTCGGCCTCGCCGACCATCAGCACGGTGGGGTCCACGACCGCCCAGCCCGCCGCCTCCAGCGCCGCATCCAGCGCCGTGGCCGAGCCCGGGACCTGCACCAGGGGCGTCTCGCCCCGGGCGCGCATCGCGGCGGCCAGCGCCGCGACGTCGGTCGAGCCGGTGGAGACCGCGGCCGAGACCCGCTTGCCCCCGCCCCCCCCGTCACGCAGCCGCCAGCCGGGCAGGCTGTCGGCATCGCTCGACGCCGGCGGCCAGGTCGCCTCCAGCGCCTGCATCAGGCGGGTTTCGTTCGGAAAGTCCATGGCCCCGTCCCTCCTCTGGCGCCGTTCCTCCCCCCGCCCTGCCCGCGCCCCGGCCCGGTCGGCGCGAGGGTGGGCGGGTGGGGAGCGCCGGCCGGGTCGGGGCGCGGGCAGGGCGCGCCCCCGGCCTCGCCCCCGGCCTCGCCCCTGGCCTCTGCGGCGCCGGCCTAGCCGTGCTGCTTCAGCAGCCGCTGCTTGTCGCGGTTCCAGTCCCGCTGCTTCTGCGTCTCGCGCTTGTCGACGGTCTTCTTGCCCTTGGCGATGCCGAGCCGCAGCTTGGCGATGCCGCGGTCGTTGAAATACATCCGAAGCGGCACGATGGTCATGCCGCCCCGCCGCGTCTCGTTCCAAAGCCGCGACAGCTCGCGCTTGGTGACCAGCAGCTTGCGGCGACGCCGCTCCTGATGGCCGAACTTGTCGGCCTGGCCGTAGGGGGCGATGTAGCCGTTGATCAGCCACAGCTCCCCGTCCTCGACCGAGGCGTAGCTCTCCGCGATGTTGGCCTGCGCGTGGCGCAGCGCCTTCACCTCCGAGCCCTGCAGCACGATCCCCGCCTCGAAGTCCTCCTCGATGGCGTAGTCGAAGCGCGCGCGACGGTTCTCGGCGATCAGCTTCGAGTTGGGATCGGATTTCTGGGCCATGGGCTCCTACCTGGGTCGTCCGGCCCCCCGTTCCAGAGGGGCCGGTGGGTTTTTCGGGATCAGATCAGGCCGGCATGCTCCATGGCGGCCTTCACCTCGGCGCGGGTGGCCTCGGTGGGGGCGACCATCGGCAGGCGCACCTCCTCCTCGCACACGCCCAGCAGCGACAGCGCGTACTTGGGGCAGCAGGGGTTCGGCTCGCGGAACAGCGCGATGTGCAGCGGCATCAGCCGGTCCTGGATCTCCAGCGCGGTCTTGTAGTCGCCGGCCAGCGTCGCCTCCTGGAACTGCGAGCACAGCTTCGGCGCCACGTTGGCGGTGACCGAGATGCAGCCCACCCCGCCCTGGGCGTTGAAGCCCAGCGCGGTGCCGTCCTCGCCCGAGAGCTGGACGAAGTCCTTGCCGCAGCTCAGCCGCTGCTTCGAGACCCGCGCCAGGTCCCCCGTCGCGTCCTTCACGCCCACGATCCGGGGCAGCTTCGAAAGCTCCCCCATCGTCTCGGGCAGCATGTCCACGACCGAGCGGGGGGGGATGTTGTAGATCACGATCGGCAGCTTCGTGGCCTCGTGCAGGGCCGCGAAATGCGCGATCAGGCCGCGCTGCGAGGGCTTGTTGTAGTAGGGCGTGACCACGAGGACGGCGTCGGCGCCCACGCTCTCGGCATGTTCGCAGAAGTCGATCGCCTCGTCGGTGTTGTTCGAGCCCGCGCCGGCGATCACGGGAACCCGGCCGGCGGCGGTCTCGATCACGATCGAGATGACGCGGCGGTGCTCCTCGTGGGTCAGCGTGGGGGACTCGCCCGTGGTGCCGCAGGGGACCAGCCCGTGCGAGCCCTCGGCGATCTGCCACTCGACCAGTTTCTTGAGCGCGGCCTCATCCACCTTGCCGTTCTTGAACGGCGTCACGAGGGCGGTGATGGACCCCTTGAACATGTCGCGCTCCTGTATCGAGTCGTCCCCGCCGCGATGGGTTGAGCGGCGGAATGCATGCGTGGCCCGACAGCCGACTCGCGCGCATCGCGAGGCGGTTCGGGCGGGCCGGGACACTATGCGCGCGAACGACGCCCGGCAAGCGCGCGCGGGCGGGATTCGGACGCGCTTCGCCCCCCGTGGCGCCGGCGCGCCGGCGGGCGCGGCCCGCGCCGACCTCCGCGGGCACTGGGGCGGGAACTGGCGCGGGCACTGGCGCCCCTTCCGCCGCCGGGGCATGGTCGCCCGGTTCGTCCTGCCCGGGAGGTCTCCCATGCGCGCCCTTCACCTCGCCCTGCCGTTCCTCGCGGCCCTGCTCGCCGCCCCGGCGCAGGCCGCCGATCCCTCCTTCGACTGCACGAAGGCCGAGCATGAGATCGAGACGCTGATCTGCGCCGACGACCGGCTCGCGGCGCTCGACCGGGAGGTGGCGCGCCTCTACGCGCTGGCCCGCCGCGGCCCGCACATGGACGCGGCCGGCGCGAAGCGGCTGGCCGCGTATCAGCGCGGCTGGATCAAGGGGCGCAACGACTGCTGGAAAGCGGGCGCGGAGGATGCGGCGAAGATCGCCTGCGCGGCGGGGGAGTCGATGATCCGCATCCTCGAGCTTCGCCAGGGCCATTTCGACGCCCGCCAGGACGACGCCGCCGGGATCTCCGGCGGCCCGCTGGCGCTGGACTGCGAGGGCTGGGCGGTGGGCGTCGGCTTCGCCTGGGCCGTGACCGACCCCGGCATGGCCGCGATCGCGTGGATGGACGGGACCGTGGCGCTGGAGCAGGCGATGGCCGCCTCGGGCGTGCGCTACGTGGGGACCTCCTGGGACGGCGACTACGAGCTGTGGACAAAGGGGGACGAGGCGATGCTGACGATGCCGGGGCGCGAGCGGTTGACCTGCCGGATCGAGGAGATCGGCTGATGGCGATCGCGCTGCGTCTGGCGACCGAGGCCGACCGCCCCGCCCTGACCGAGCTGATGCGGCGCGCCATCGACGCGCTGCAGACCGATTTCCTCACCGCCGAGCAGGTCGCCGCCAGCCACGCGATCATGGGCATGGACCCCGAGCTGATCGCCGACGGCACGTATTGGGTGGCCGAGGAGGACGGGGCGCCCCTGGGCTGCGGCGGCTGGAGCCGCCGTCGCACCCTGTTCGGCGGCGACCATACCGCGGGCCGCGACTCGGGCCTGCTGGACCCCGCGACCGAGCCCGCCCGGGTGCGCGCCATGTACACCGATCCTTCCGCCGCCCGCCGCGGCGTCGGCCGCCTGATCCTGGGCGCCGCCGAGGCGGCGGCCGCCGCCGAGGGCTTCCACCGGGCCGAGCTGGTCGCCACCCTCTCCGGCGCCCCGCTCTACCGCGCCGCCGGCTGGGACGTGATCGAGCGCTTCGAGGCCGACACCCCCTCCGGCGTCCCGGTCCCGGTGATGCGCATGGGCAAGGCCCTCGCCTGACCGAACGGCCCGGCCGGCGCCCTTCCCCGGCCTGCCCCACTCGCATCACCGGAAGGTCGCCGCTCCGCCCGCCCCGCGGGCGCCCCGGACCCGATCCGGGGCCTCTCGCCGCCCCGCCCCACCCGCAACGCCGGAAGCCCCCCGCTCCGCCCGCCCCGCGGGCGCCCCGGACCCGATCCGGGGCCTCTCCCCGGCCCGCCCGACCCGCAACGCCGGAAGCCCCCCGACTCCGCCCGCCCCAAGGGCGCCCCGGACCTGATCCGGGGCCGCTCCGGCGCCTGCCCGGGGCGCGGCGCGGGCGGGAGGGCGGCGGGGCGCGGTTCTCGCGGCTTCGGGCCTGCTGCGGGCGCCTTCCGCAGGCGGGAACATTCCGCTAACTTCCCGGGCCATGACCTTCGCCGCCTCCCTCCCTGCCCGCGCCTCCGGCGCGCTGGCCTTCACGCTCGCCGCCGAGACGCTGGAGGCGCGGCCCTCGGGCGCGCTGTGGTGGGGGGGGCGGGGGCTGCTGGCGGTCTCGGACCTGCACCTGGGCAAGTCGGAGCGGATCGCCCGGCGCGGCGGCGCGCTGCTGCCGCCCTACGAGACGCTCGAGACGCTGGA
>CAXGVP010000282.1:0-5505 GCA_964013055.1 uncultured Albimonas sp. | reverse complement strand
GGCATCGAGGGCGCGCCGAAGAGGGCGCGGGTCGGCGCCTGCTCGACCACGCGGCCGGCATACATCACCGCCACCTCGTCCGCCCTGCCCGCCACCACGCCGAGGTCGTGGGTGATCAGGATCATCGCCATCCCCCGCTCGCGCGACTGCGCCTGCAGCAGGTCGAGAATCCCGTGCTGCACGGTGACGTCGAGCGCGGTGGTCGGCTCGTCCGCGATCAGCAGCCGCGGATCGCAGGCCAGCGCGATGGCGATGGCGACCCGCTGGCGCATGCCCCCCGAAAGCTGGTGGGGGTGCTGGTCGACCCGCGTTGCGGGCTGCGGCAGGCCGACCGCGGCCAGCAGCTCGACCGAGCGGTCGCGGGCCTGCCGCCGGCCCATGCCGAGATGCAGGCGCAGGCTCTCGCCGATCTGGTCGCCCAGCGTCATCACCGGGTTCAGCGCGGTCATCGGGTCCTGGAAGACCATCGCCATCTCGCGGCCGCGCAGGCGGCGCAGATCGCGCTCGGCCATCGTCGTCAGGTCCCGGCCGCCGAGGCGCACGCGCATCGCCGCCCCGGTGCGGGCGCTGCGGGGCAGCAGGCCCATGATGGCGCGCGAGAGCACGGATTTGCCCGAGCCGCTCTCGCCCACGATCCCCAGCACCCGCCCCTCGTCGACCGAGAGGGACACGCCGTCGACCGCGGTCAGCAGGCCGCGGGCGGTGGGGAAGGCGACCTCGGCGTTCTCGACCTCCAGCAGGCTCATATCGCGGCCTCCCGCGTGTCGGCGAAGCGGCGACGGATCACGTCGCCGGCGAGGTTGAAGCTCAGCACCGTGAGGAACATCGCGGCGGTCGGGATCAGGCTGATCCAGGCGCTGTCCTCGATATGCTCGCGCCCCTCGGCGATCATGCCGCCCCAGGAAGGCGTGGGGGCCTTCACGGACAGGCCGAGGAAGGACAGCGCCCCCTCGACCACGATGGCGATGGGGATGTCGATCATCACGAAGGCCATCAGCGGCCAGATGATGTTGGGCAGCACCTCGCGCAGCAGGATGCGCGTGTCGGAGGCGCCCATGGCGCGCGCCGCCAGCACGAACTCGCGGTTGGCGCAGCTCAGCGTCTGGGCGCGGGTGATGCGGGCGGCGGCGGGGATGAACAGCAGCCCCAGCGACAGGCAGACCATCGAGAGGGAGCCGCCGAACACCGCCGAGAACAGCAGCAGCACCGCCAGCCCCGGGATCGCCAGCCAGGCGTCGATCAGCACGCCGACGACCTCGTCCACCCAGCCGCGGAAATAGCCGGCGACGAGACCGAGCGCGAGGCCGATGCCCACCCCGATGGCCGGCGCCGCGAAGCCCACGGTCAACGAGACCCGCGCCCCGTGCAGCACCCGGCTGAGGATGTCGCGGCCCAGCACGTCGGCGCCCAGGACATGCCCCTCGGTCCCCGGAGGCGCCTGGATCGCCATCCAGTCGATCTCGTCGGGGGGCGCGAGGCCCAGCCAGGGGGCGGCGGCGGCGGCGAGGATCAACCCCGCCAGCCAGGCGGCGGGGATCCAGAACATCGGGCCCAGCCGGCGGCGGCGGCGATGGGCGGCGATGGCCTCGGCGTGACGGGTCTCGGCCGCGGCCAGGGGGATGGCGACGTCAGCCATGGGCGTCGGCCTTGCCGCCAAGGCCGCGGACCCGGGGGTCGAGCCGCGCGTAAGCCAGGTCGGTGCAGAAGTTCGCCAGCACATAGGCCAGCGCGAAGAACGTGACGCATCCCTGGATCATCATGAAATCCCTGGAAAAGACCGAATTCACCAGCAGACGGCCCACGCCGGGGATCCCAAAGATCTGCTCGATGATGATCGAGCCGCCCATCAGCCGCCCCACCTGCAGCCCCAGCAGCGTGATCATCGAGAAGGAGGACGGCCGCAGCGCATGCACCAGCAGGATGCGCCGGTCGCTCATCCCCTTGGCTCGGGCCAGCGCGATGTAGGTCTCCTGCAGCACCCCGATCATCTCGGCGCGCAGCGTGCGCATCAGCGCGGTCCACTCGACCAGCGCGAGGCTCAGCGCGGGCAGGATCATCGGCACGAGGTTGGCGCGAAGCCCGGCCGACAGCGGCTCGTATCCCGTCGCCGGCAGCCAGCCCAGCGTCAGCGAGAACAGGAGGATCAGCAGCACCGCGGTCATGAAGGACGGCATCGAGACCGAGCCGAAGGCCAGCAGCCCGACGATCCGGTCCGCCCGCCCCTCGGGCGCGCGGGCGCAGAGCAGCGCCGCGGGAATCGCCAGCGACACCGCGATGACCTGCGCCAGCGCCATCAGTTCCAGCGAGGCGGGGACCCGCTGGGCGATGGCGTCCCAGACCCGCTCCCCGGTGCGCCAGCTCTGGCCCCAGTCGCCGGCGACGATGCCGGACACCCAGTCGAGGTAGCGCACGACGAGGGGGCGATCGAGGCCGATTTCGGCCCGGATCTCGGCCACCTCCTCCGCGGTCGCGTCGGCGCCGGCGATGTCGAGCGCGACGTCCCCCGGCAGCGCCGCGACCAGCAGGAAGGTGATCAGGGTGACGACGACCAGCACCACGGCCAGCCGCCCCACCCGTCGCAGGAGCGCGGACATCGCTCAGCCCTCCGCGCGCGGGCTCATTCCTCGACCCAGGCGCGGGTGACGTCGACCGCGCCCCGGTAAGGCGGCGGCACGCCCTTCACCCGCCGGGTGGTGAAGGCATGGAACGACCCCCCGCCCCAGTAGAACATCGCGGCCTTGTCGTTGATCTCGGCGACCATCTCGCATTGCAGCGAGAAGCGCTCGTCCACGTCGCTGGCGGTGCGCATCCGGGCCGCGAGCTCGTCCAGCTCCGGCGAGGTGTAGCCGGTGAGGTTGTAGGAGCTGTCGGAGCGCGCCAGCGCATAGAGCTGCGGGCCCACGTCCACCGCATCGGCGATGCGCCAGCCGACGATGTCGAACTCCCGCCCGAAGGCGCGCTTGACCAGCGTGCCCTGGTCGACGGGGACCAGCTCGATCTCGATGCCGACCGCCTTGGCCATCTGCTGCATCAGCTCGCCGATCTCGCGGCCCCGCGGGGTGGCGGTGTGGACCATGCTCAGCTTGATCGGCTGGCCGTAGTCCTCGACCAGCGCCCTGGCGGCGGCGGGGTCGTAGCCGCGCAGGCCGGCCTCGCCGCAGTCCCAGCTGTCGCCCATGGGCGAGGCGACCACCGGCTTGGTGTCCTGCCAGATGATCTTCACCGCCGCGGCCTGGTTGAAGGCATGGGCCACCGCCCGGCGCACCCGCACGTCGTCGAGCGGCGCGTTTCGCGCGTTGAGCAGGATGATCTCGGCGCCGGCGCCTTCGGTGTGCAGGCTGACGATATCCTCGTCCTTGCGGGCGTTGACGATGGTCTGGCCGCGGTCGGTCCAGATCACGTCGACCTCGCCCGACTTCAGCGAGGCGAAGCGGGTCTGGGTGTCGGGCAGGATGCGGAACACCACCTCGTCGAGGTGGATCTCGTCCTTGGCCCAGTAGTCCTCGAACCGCTTCACCACGATCCGGTCGCCGCCGAGCCAGGAGACGAACTGGAACGGTCCGGTCCCGATCGGCCGGCGGTTCTGTTCGCCCGCCTCGACGTTGGCGCGGGCCGGGATCGGGCCCGACATCGAGGTGGTGGCGAGATAGGGCAGGAACGCCCCCCACGGATGGGCCAGCGTGAAGCGCACCGTGTAGCGGTCCAGCGCCTCGGCCCCCTGGATCACCGAGATGAAGGAGCGCGAGCGGGATTTCTGCGCGGGGTCGAGGATGCGGTTGTAGTGGGCGGCCACGTCCTCGGCGGTGAACTCGGAGCCGTCGTGGAACCTCACCCCCTCGCGCAGGCGGAAGGTGTATTGGGTGAGGTCCTCGTTCGCCTCCCAGGAGGTGGCGAGAAGCGGCTGCACCTGCTTGGTCTCGGGGTCGAAGCCGAGCAGAGGCTCCTGGATCGTGCGCATGACGATCTCGCCGGTCTGGCCGAGCACGCCGCCCTCGACGGCGTCGAAGCCGCGGATGTCGGTCTCGAGCCCCACGGTGATCGCGCCGCCCTTGTGCTGGGCGGCCAGCGGGCCGGCGAGCGTGGCTGCGGCGGCGAGGGCGGCGGCGAGGCGGGCGAGCCCGCGCCGGGTCGGGCGCAGGACGGGGCGGCGCCCGGGCGAGCGGGTCAGCGGCATCTGGCGATCCTCCCATGCGCCCGATTGTCGGGCGTCTGTCTCTGGTTTCGCTCTTGAGGCGAATGCGGAATGATCGCGCGCAACCGGGATTTTGTGAATACCCTGTTTTCTAAAAATGGGTTTCGGGTTCTGAACGGCGGTCGGCGAACGGCGCCACTGCGCCCGGATTGTCCGACAATAATGGATTTTGTAACGGTTTTTCGGATGGATGAGCGATCCGCGCCGCCAGTCCGCGCCGCCTGCGACCATCCTGCGCAGCGCATACCCGGATCACGAACAGGGTGGGAGCGGCGGAAGCGACGGGGCAGGCCGCCTCCCGGCGGCGCCGTCGGAAGCGCCGCGTCGGGCGTGGCGCGGGGGGCGAGGCTCCGCCCGCGGCGCGGGGCGGGCGGAGGCGCGGGGGGACCCGTCTCCGCCGGCGGGGGCCGCGCGGGACGGGGACCGGTCAGGCGGGCCGCTTGCGCAGCAGGTACTTGTGGAACCCGTCGAGCACCAGCTTGCCGTCCTGGTTCCAGACCGAGGCCTTGCAGGTCATCACCCCGGTGGAGCGCCCGGGAACCAGCTCGGAGATCTCCAGCTGCGGATAGAGCGTGTCGCCGGCATAGACGGCGCCGAGGAACCGCGAGCCCTGCTCGAGGAACGCCACCAGCGCGTCGCCCATCACGTGGGGCAGCTGGCCGGCGCCGGCGCAGGTCTGGATCACCACCTGGTAGCCGTGGGCCAGCAGCTCGCGGTGGCCGTGGGCCTGGCACCAGTGGCGGTCGTAGTGGATCGGGTGGTTGTCGCCCGAGGCCAGCTGGAAGGCAGAGAACAGCGCGTCGGTCATGGTGCGCGAGGGGATGTAGAACACCTCGCCGACCTCGTAGTCCTCGAACCAGCGGGTGGCGCAGGGGCGCAGGGCGAGGGGGTCGATGCGCTCGGGGGCGTCGGTCATGGGGGGGCTCCTTGGCGAAGGGGGCGCCCGGACCACGCCGGGCGCGAAAGCGGCGGGCCGCAAGAGGCCCCGGGTCGAGCCCGGGGCGCGCGGCAGGCGTCGGGGGCCGCGACGGCCGTCGGGCCGGGCGGCGCGGGTCGAGGCGCCTGCCCGGCCGGACGGGTCGCCCGACCGGGGCGGCGGCAGGTCCGTCGGCCGGGCCCGAAAGGCGGGTCGGCCGGGCGGATCAGCCGGGCGCCCAAGGCCGCCAGCGCGTCATGCAGTTCGGCCGCCGTATCGCTGGGGCCGATGGGGATTGCCTCGGCCAGCAGCATCGGGCCGGTATCGAGCCCTTCTTCCATCGCCATGATGGTGACGCCCGTCTCCGCATCGCCCGCTTCGATGGCGCGCTGGATCG
>CAXGVP010000281.1:0-5514 GCA_964013055.1 uncultured Albimonas sp. | reverse complement strand
GTGCCGCTGCACCGGCTACGCCAAGATCGTCGAGGCCGTCTGCGAGGCCTGGCGCGAGACCCCCGGCGAGCCCCCTGCGCCCGCGCCGGCCGGCGCCCCCGTCGGCGCCCGGATCGAGCGGCTCGACGGCCTCCCCAAGGTCACCGGGGCGGAGGTCTTCGGCGCCGACGCGATCCCCGCTGGCGCGCTCTCGATCCAGGTGATCCGCTCCCCCCATCACCACGCCGCCTTCGCTTTCGGCGACCTCTCGGCCTGGGCCGCGGCGCGAGGCGTCTCGGCGGTGCTGACCGCCGCCGACATCAGGGGCACGAACCGTTTCGGCGTGATCGCGCCCTTCGCCGACCAGCCCGCGCTGGCCCCCTCGCCCGCCCGCTTCAAGGGCGAGGCGGTGGCGCTGGTGGTGGCCGAGCCCGAGACGCTCGCCGCCCTCGACCTCTCCACCTTCCCGGTGGAGTGGACCGAGCGCCCCGCCGCCCTCGACCCCGAGACGGCGAAGACCGCGCCCCCCCTGCACCCCGAGCGCCCCGGCAACCTGATGACCGCCGGGTTCGTCGCCCAGGGCGACGCGCAGGCGGGCCTCGCGGCGGCCGCGGTCACCGCCACCACCACGCTCGAGACCGCCCATGTCGAGCACGCCTATATCGAGCCCGAGGCCGGCTGCGCCTGGCTCGACGGCGAGACGCTGGTGATCCAGGCCTGCACGCAGGCGCCGGTGATGGACCGCGACGACACCGCCCAGACCCTCGGGCTGGACCCGGCGAAGGTGCGGATCATCCCCACCGCGGCGGGCGGGGGCTTCGGCTCGAAGCTGGACCTTTCCGTGCAGCCGCTGCTGGGGCTGGCGGCGCTGGCGACGGGGCGGCCGGTCAGGCTGGTCTACAGCCGCGCCGAATCCCTCGCCTCGACTACCAAGCGCCACCCGGCGCGGATGACGGCGACCCTCGGGGCGGATGCGCAGGGGCGGATCTGCGGGATGGAGTTCGACGGGGATTTCAATACCGGGGCCTATGCCTCCTGGGGGCCGACGGTGGCGAACCGGGTGCCGGTGCACGCCTCGGGCCCCTACCGGACGCCCAACTACCGGGCCGAGGCCCGCGCCATCCATACCCATGTCACCCCCTCGGGCGCCTTCCGCGGTTTCGGCGTGCCCCAGGCGGCGCTGATCCAGGAAGCCCTCTACGACGACCTCGCCGGGCAACTTGGCCTCGACCGCCTGGAATTCCGCATCCTCAACGCTTTGCGCGACGACGAGCCCACCGTCTGCGGCCAGCGCCTGAAGGGCGTCGGCATCGGCCCCTGCCTCGAGGCCCTGCGCGAGGACTGGGCGGCGGCGCTGGCCCGCGTCGCGGCCCACAATCTCGCCCATCCGGATCGCCCGAGGGGCGTCGGCGTGGCGGGGTGCTGGTATGGTTGCGGGAACACCTCGCTGCCCAACCCCTCGACCATGCGGGTGGGGGTGACGCCGGACGGCCGGCTGCGGCTGCACCAGGGGGCGACGGACATCGGCCAGGGCTCGAACACCGTGATCGCGCAGATCTGCGCCCAGGCGCTGGGGGTCGCGCCGGAGAGCTTCGAGCTGGTCGGCCCGGACACCGCGCTCACCCCCGACTGCGGCAAGACCTCCGCCTCCCGCCAGACTTTTGTCAGCGGCAACGCCGCCCGCCTCGCGGGCGAGGCCCTGCGCGCCGCCATCCTGCGGCTGGCCAACATGGGCGAGGGCGCGACCCTGGGCTTCGTCCCGGGCGAGATCGTCGTGCAGGAGGGCGCCCGGACCCACCGCATCGACCTGACGCGCCTGCCCGTGGACGTCCACGGCTATGCGATCGCGGCCGAGGAGACCTACGACCCGCCGACCCTGCCGCTGGACGCCAACGGCCAGGGCAGCCCCTATGCCGTCTACGGCTGGGGCGCGCAGCTGGCCGAAGTGGAAGTGGACCGCGCGCTGGGCACGGTGAAGGTCGTGGCGATGACCGCCGCCCACGACCTTGGCCGCGTGATCAACCCGATGCTCGCCGAGGGGCAGGTCGAGGGGGGCATCGCCCAGGGCCTCGGCATGGCGCTGATGGAGGCGTTCATCCCCGGCCGGACCGAGAACCTGCACGACTACCTGATCCCCACCACCTCGGACATGCCGAGCATCCGCACGATCCTGCTCGAGGTCCCCGACCCCGAGGGGCCCTACGGCGCCAAGGGCCTGGGCGAGCACGCCCTGATCCCCACCGCGCCCGCGATCCTCAACGCCATCCGCCACGCCACCGGCGCGCGCATCGACCGCCTGCCGGCCCTGCCGCACCGGGTGAAGGCCGCCATCGACGCCGCCGAAAGGGCGAGGACATGAGCGCCGCGCCCCGCCCGCCCGAGGCCCCGGGTCAGGCCCGGGGCGCCGCGCGCCCCACGCGTGTCCCGGGCTCGACCCGGGACCTCTCGCGGCCCGCCGCCAGGCGCCGCGTCGGAGGGAGAAGAGACTGATGGACGCCTCCGACCCCGCCCCGAAGACCGCGCGCAAGGTGGAAAAGATCCGCTGCGACGCCTGTCCCGTCATGTGCTACGTGGCCGAGGGCAAGACCGGCGCCTGCGACCGCTACGCCAACGAGGGCGGGCGGATCGTGCGCTGCGATCCGCTGACCGTGCTCGACCGCCGGATCGAGGCCGGCGACAGCGTGGTCCCCTTCCTCGCCGCCGACTGGCAGGGCGAGATCGTCCCCGACGCCGACCGCTTCGTCACCGGCGTCGGCGCGGGCACCACCTATCCCGACTACAAGCCGGCGCCGTTCATCATCAGCCGGGAAGTCGAGGGCGCGGACCTGGTCACCGTCGTCACCGAGGCCATCTTCTCCTACTGCGGCGTGAAGGTGAAGATCGACACCGACCGCCACCTGGGGCCGGAGACGGCGATCGTGCGCGCGAAGGGAGAAGCGGTGGGCCATGTGACCACGGCCGAATACGGCTCCCAGATGCTGAGCCTGGGCGGCGTGCGCCACCTGACCGGCGGCGAAAAGGCCGAGGGCCGCGTCGCCTGCGAGACCCTGCTGGCGCTGTGCAACCGCGAGCCGGTGGACCTGACCGTCGACGGCGGCGAAACCGTCGTCGTCCAGGCCGGCGAAGCCCCCATCGTGAACGGCATCCGCGAAACGAAGATGCGGGTCGGCTGCGGCTCGGCCACCATCGGCATGTTCGCGACCCAGTGGCTGGGCCTGGTGGACGAGGTGGTGGTGGTCGACGACCACATCACCGGCGTCGTCTCCGAGCACCAGGCGGGCAAGGAGATCGGCTGGCCCGACACCGGCATCAGGATTCTGGGACGGCGCTCCACCCCCGGCCGCTACTTCCGCGTGGCCGAGCCCGGGACCGGCTGGGGCGGAACCGACATCGAGGATCCGCGAACCATCCTCGGGCCCTGGAACCCCAGGAAGGGCGCCCGCCCGGGCCTGACCCTGCTGATGGTCTCCACCACCGGCGAGCAGCACGGCTATTACGTGCTGGACGAGGAGCTGATCCCCCGCCCCGCCCCCCTGCCGGAGGCGCTGCGCGAGCCGGTCGAGATCATCGCCGAGAACTGCGAGCCGGCGCTCTGCACCGTGCTGTTCATGGGCGGGGCAGGGGGCTCGCTTCGCGCGGGCGTCACCCGCAACCCGGTCCGGCTGACCCGCTCGGTGCAGGGGGCGGAGACCACGCTCACCTCCGGCGGCGCGCCGGTCTACATCTGGCCGGGCGGGGGGATCACGATGATGGTGGACGTGACCACGCTGCCCGAGCGCAGCTTCGGCTACGTCCCCACGCCGGCGCTGGTCGCGCCGCTGGAATTCACCCTGCCGCGCGCCGCCTACGCCGCCATGGGCGGGCACGAGGGCGCGATCCGCGAGGTCGAGGACGTGCTGGCCTCGGGCGGGGACTACGGCGACGCCGCCCGCTCGCTGGGCGCGAGGGGCGGCCCCGCCTGGCCGCCGCGCAAGCGGTGACCGCCCCCGAGGTCCGCCCCGGCGCCGGCGGCCCCCAGGGCCGGATGCTGCCCGACGGCCGGCGGCTGCACCTCAACCACGGGCCCATCGACCTGGTGATCGAGGCCGAGGGCGACCACGACGAGGCGCAGGCCGCCCTGATCCAGGCCGCCCGCCGCTTCGAGGGCCTGCTCGACGAGCTGGTCGAGGAACTGGCGCTGCTGCGCCGCCCCCTCGACCCCGCCGCGCCGCCCGACCTGCAGGGGCCGATCGCCCGGCGGATGCTGGCGGCGACGCTGCCCTTCGCCGCGCGCTTCGTGACCCCCATGGCCGCCGTCGCCGGCGCCGTGGCCGACGAGGTGCTCGAGGCGATGATCTTCCGCCGCACGCTCGCCAAGGCCTATGTCAACGACGGCGGCGACGTGGCCATCCACCTGGGCCCGGGCGAGGAGATGCGCGCAGCCCTTGCGGTCGGCGAGCGCGCCCGCAACGCCGGCACGGCGGTGATCCGCCACGAGGATCCCGCGCGCGGCATCGCCACGTCGGGGCGCGGCGGGCGCTCGTTGTCGCTGGGGATCGCCGAGGCGGCGACGGTGCTGGCGCCCTCGGCCGCGCTGGCCGACGTCGCGGCCACGCTGATCGCCAACGCCGTCGACCTGCCCGGCCACCCCGCCGTGACCCGCGGCCCCGCCACCGACGAGGACCCCGACAGCGACCTCGGCGCGCGGCTGGTGACGCTGGGCGTCGGCCCGCTGCCGGAGGCGGACGTGGCGCAGGCCCTCGACGCGGGCCTGCGGGTGGCCGAAGAGTTCCGAGCCCGCGGCCTGATCCAGGCCGCCGCCCTGTTCCTGCAAGGCGAGGCGCGGGTCTGCGGACCCATCGCGCCCGCCGAAGACTGACCTCCGGGGGGAGATCCATGCCCGAGTTCCGCATCCGCCGCACCGCGCTGACCATCGAGGAGATCCACCACGAGGGCGGCCCCGCCCCCGAGACGCCGCGGATCCGCGCCGCGATCGTGGCCGTGGTCTCGAACCCCTTCGCCGGCCGCTACGAGCCCGATCTCCAGGGCGCGATGAAGGACCTCGAGCCGCTGGGTGCGATGATGGCGAGCCGGCTGGTCGCCGCGATGGGCGGCCCCGACAAGGTCGACGCCTACGGCAAGGGCGCGATCGTGGGCGAGGGCGGCGAGATCGAGCACGGCGCCCTGTGGCATGTGCCCGGCGGCTACGCGATGCGCGGGCTGGTCAGCCCCTCGAAGGCGATCGTGCCCTCGGCGATGAAGGTGGGCGGCATGGGCGCCCGGCTCGACGTGCCGCTGGGCCATGTGAACGCGGCCTATGTCCGCTCCCATTTCGACGCGATGGAGGTGGGCCTGCCCGACGGCCCGCGGGCGGGCGAGATCCTGTTCGCCCTGGTCATGGCCCGCGGCGGCCGGGTGCACAGCCGCATGGGCGGGCTCGAGGCCTGGGACGTGAGCGGCGAGGACGGGCTGCGCTGAGGCGCGCAGGCCCCGGCTTCGCCGAGGCCGTCGAGCGCCCGCCAGGCCGCGCCTGGCGCCGCAGGACCGCCCAAGGCG
>CAXGVP010000280.1:0-5526 GCA_964013055.1 uncultured Albimonas sp. | reverse complement strand
CCGGCCAAGTGGCGCCGGGTCGGGCGGGGACGGGGGGCGGCTGCGCCCGGCGGGTCGGAGGGACCCGTCCGGGCGCGCGCCCTCACTTCGCCAGGCGGTAGAGCACCGGCTGCGGGATCGGCATGCCGACGCTCCACTCGGTGACCAGGGTCTGCTCGCCGCCCTCGTAGGAGGTGACCAGCATCGGGATCTCGGTCTGGATGTGCAGCTCGGGCGTGAGCTTGCGCAGGCCGACGGTGGTCTCGAAGCTGTCGAAGCCGTTCATCACCTCGACCACGGCGGCGGCGTCGGTGGTCTCGGCCTCCTTCACCGCGGCGACCCACATGTCGAGCATGCCGTAGATCAGGTAGGCGTACTGCGAGGCGGGGCCGGCGCCGTACTTGGCGGCATAGGCCTCGGTGACCTCGTTGACGGAGGGACGCGGGTCGTCCTTGGTCAGGGCCAGCGAGGGGACGTAGAAGTCCTTCAGGCCCGGCACGGCGTCGGTCCAGTAGGAGCCGTCCATCGAGGTGCCGGCGAAGACCGGCAGGTCGATGCCCGCGGCGCGGATCTGGCGCAGGGCGGAGGCCGCGCCGGGGTTGGTCGAGCACAGCATGATGTGGTCGACGCCGCCCGAGGCGATGGCGTCGGACATGCGGGTGATCTGGGTCGAGATCACCGGGTCGAGGCCCTTGAACACGTCGGTGCCCACGATCTCGGCGTCGTCCTTCAGGCCCATGATCCAGTCGTAGCCGGCGCAGATCGACTTGTTGTACTCGATCGACTCGTCGACGAGGGAGTAGCCCTTGCGGAAGCCCTTCTCGGTGTAGCCCCAGTCGGCCATCGTCGCGCCCTCGAGCTGGGCGGCGTTGGCGGAGGTGAAGGAGAACGGACCCACGCCGAGCACGCCGGCCTTGGGATCCGAGGCGCCGAGGAAGAAGGACACGATGCCCGCCTTCTGGGCCTGCAGCGCGGCGGGCGCGCCGTAGTCGTAGTCGGCCGAGACCAGCATCAGGTCGGCGCCGGCCTGGACCATCGACTGGCCGACCTTGGCGCCCTCGACCCGGTCGGTCTTGGTGTCGGCGACCAGCACCTTGATCTGCTTGCCAAGCAGGCCGCCCTCGGCGTTGAGCTTCTCGAAGTACATCTGGGCCATCTTCGTGCCCTCGCCGTCGTAGGCTTCCATCCAGCCCGTCTGGGCGACGGCCATGCCGACGACGATCTCCTCCTGGGCGGACGCGGCGCCGCCGGCGAGGACGCCGAGCGCGGACGCGCCGGCCAGGACCGATTTGAAGGTCGTGGGTTTCATTGCACCTCTCCTGTTCTGTTGCAGCGTCCGGCGGCTCCGCGCCGGGGTCGCTTCAGGGCTGTTCGGCGCGGCGGTCTGCGTCGCCTGCGCCATGACGTCTCCGACCGGCGGCCGGGGCCGTCGGGCTCTCCCCCTCCTGCGGGGGCGTCTCCTCGGTCGTTTCTTCCTGCTCTGGGTCGGGCGGGGCCTCAGTCGGCCGTCGCCGGGTCCGCGCCGTTCCCGGCGGCGGCGGAAAGGGGCGGGCGCGCGTCGTGCCAGTCGACGCACCAGGACGAGCAGAACAGCTCGGACCCGCGCTCGATCGCGTCGGCGCGGCCGGCGTCGTAGATCAGGATGCCGCAGCAGCGGCACTTCACGTAGCGCTCGACGTAAAGCTTGTTGGCGGAGAGCTTCATTCGGTCCTCCTGGGGATCGGGAAGGCCGGCGCGTCCCCCTCGGGGGCGAGCACGACGTTGGTGCGCGAGCGCCGGATATGGGCGGCGAGCAGGCCCTCGGCCCGGTCGAGCTCGCGTCGCTGGATGGCCTCGGCCAGCGCGAGGTGTTCGCGGGCCAGCGGCTCCAGCGGGTCCTCGCGCAGGTTGACGGTGGCGATCATCATCCGCACCGAGGCGTCCATCGCCTCATGCGCGCGCAGCGCCGAGCGGTTGTCGGAGGCGATGCAGATCGCGCGGTGGAAGGCGATGTCGAGCTCGTGCATCCGGCCGATGTCCTCGGCCAGCGCGGCGTCGAGCATGTCGCCGGCGATGATCTTCATGCGCAGGCCGAAGCCGGGGTCGTCGAGGGCGAAGGCCTGGCGGAGCGCGAAGGTCTCGACCGCGATGCGGAACGAGAAGATGTCGTCCACGTCCTTGCGCGAGAAGGTGCGCAGGAAGGCGCCGCGGCGCGGGCGGGCGACGAGGAAGCCCTGGCGGACCAGGCCGGCGACGGCCTCGCGCACCGGGTTGCGGGAGATGCCGAGGCGGCGGGCGAGCTCGGCCTCGTTGATGCGCTCGCCGGGGGCGAGCTCGCCGGCGGTGAGCTGGGCCAGCAGGTAGGCGCGCACCCGGTCGGAGAGGTTGCCGACCTCGGCCAGCGGCGTCTGCGGCGCCGCGGCAACGAGGGTGGCGTCCGATCGGGCGAGGGGGTCCACTGTGGACAGTTCCTTTTCGGTGAGGGCCGGTCGCCGGGCTGGCGCCCATTTTTGAGCCGGGCCGAGGGGGCTTGCCCAATCGGCGGGCTGCCTCTGGACGCAATCAGAATTGCCGGGGGGCGCGATGCCGTCTTGTCGGGCAGCGAACGATTCTTGGTCGCTCTGCGCCCATGTTGCACCGCACGCGGAATCCGGGACGCGGGACGCTCGCATGGGGTGCATCGGGGCCCGGATCGGATACGAAAACGCGCCGGCGAGCGGGGCTCGCCGGCGCGGATTTCGGGGACGCGGAGGGGCGTCAGGCGCGCATCTCGGCGCGCAATGCCTCGGTCGCAGGCAGGTCGAGCGCCCAGCCGTAGCCGTCGTCGACCTCGACCAGCGCCACGCCGTAGTCGCGCCGGGCGCTCTCGGGCCGGATGAAGCCGTCGAGCACGTCGTCGAGGACCTTGGCGGGCGACCGCTCCAGCGGGTCGCCGTAGCCGCCGCCCGACGGCGAGAAGTAGGAGATCACGTCGCCGGTCTGCGTGGGCATGCCCGACAGCTTGGCGTGCAGGGACCGGGTTTCTCCGCTGTGGATGTTGTGGAGTTCCAGCTTGCCGGTGGCGCCGGGCTTGCCGCCGAAGATGCCCCAGGGGACGTCGTGGTGGCGGTCGTTCTCGTGGGTGGTCTGGCCCGGCGTGAGGTAGCGCTGGGACTTCACCACCCCCTGCCCGCCCCGGAACTTGCCGGCGCCGGGCTCGACGTCGTCGCGCACCTCGTAGCGGTCGCAGATCAGGGGCAGGTGCATGCCCAGGTCCTCTAGCGGGTTGTTGCGGGTGTTGCGCATCAGCTCCTCGACCGTGTCGGGGCCGTCGGAGAGGGGGCGGCCGCCCATGGCGGCCTCGTTCACCTCCAGGAACACCCAGTAGTCGCCGTTGTCCTTCACGCCCGAATAGGCCGCGAAGTCGAGCGTGGCGGCGTTGCCGGCCGTGCACCGGTCGGGGAGGACCGGGGCGAGGGCCTTGATGACGAGGTCGGCCATGCGCTGGATCTGGCAGAAGCGGGCCTCGGCCGCCGCGGGCATGTTCGGGTTGAAGATCGAGCCCTTGGGCGCGATCACCGAGATCGGGCGGAAGGAGCCCTCGTTCGCCGGGATGTCGTCCTGCGTCGTGTAGGTGTCGAGCAGCATCGCCCGGAACACGAAGAAGGCGGCGACCATGGTGGAGCCGTCGAAGGGCACGTTGAAGGCGGTCGGGGTCTGGGGGGCGGAGCCGGTCAGGTCGATGGTGGCGCTGTCCCCGTCGATGATGACCTTGACCTTGATCGCCAGATGCTCGCCGTAGTTGCGGCCGTCGTCGTCGAGGAACCCTTCGGCGAAGTATTCGCCGTCGGGAATTTTCGCGATCTCGGCGCGCATCCGGCGCTCGGTGTAGTCCATCAGCTGCTGGGTGGCCTGGATGACGGTGGCCTTGCCGTAGCGGGCCATCAGCTCCTGGAACCGCCGCACGCCGAGTTCGGCGGAGGCGATCTGGGCCTCCAGGTCGCCCATCACCAGGCCCGGCACGCGGGTGTTGTTGCGGATGTGGCGCCACAGGGTCTCGTTGCGGACGCCCTCGTCGTAGAGCTTTTCGGCGTCGAGGATCATGCCCTCGGACCACATGTCGGCGACGTCGATGATCAGGCCCGGGGTGGCGGCGCCGATGTCGACGTGGTGGGCGGTGTTGGCCGAGAAGCCGACCAGTTCGCCCTCGAAGAACACCGGCATCACCACGGCGATGTCGGGGGAGTGGGAGCAGCCCTTGTAGGGGTGGTTGTGCAGCACCAGGTCGCCGGGCTTCCAGGCGTCGAGCGGGATCGTCTGGGCGATGCCGCGCAGGTAGCCGGGCAGCGAGCCGATGTGCATGGGGGTCGAGTCGGACTCGCACAGGGTGTTGTAGTCGGTGTCGAACAGCCCGGCGCCGAGGTCCTGGCTCTCGCGGATGATGGACGAATAGCTCATGCGGTAGAGCACGTTGCCCATCTGGTCGGCGATGGAGTGCAGGGCGCCGCCGACGACCTGCAGGGTGATGGGATCGAGATCCTGGGTCATAGGGTCCTCCGTCAGGTGCGCGCGATGCGGATGTCGCCGTAGCCGAGCACGGTGGCGACGTAGCCGGGCGGCAGGATGGTGGTGGAGTTGTGCTGGGTGATGATCGCGGGGCCGTCGACGGTGTCGTCGGCCTTGAGTTTCTCGCGGTCGTAGCGGGGCGTCGGGGTCGTCGCGCCGTCGTCGAAGACGGTGTCGGCGGTGTAGAGGATCGCCTCCGCGGGGTTGGCGCGGCCGCCCGTCTCCAGTTCCTTCAGGCGCAGGGTGTCGACCTCGGCCGAGGCGATGACGCGCAGGGTGACGCCCTCGGTCACCTGGTCGCGGAAGGCGTGACCGTAGGTCTCTTTGTGGACGTCGAAGAAGGCGTCGATGACGGCCTGCTTGTTGGCTTGCGTCAGGGCGCCGTCGGGCATGGTGGCGCGAAGCTCGAAGCCCTGGCCGACGTAGCGGCACTCCATGACCTTGGTGAACTTGCGCTTCTCGGGGGGGATGCCGTCGGCGTCGAGCTGGGCGGCGGCCTCGGCGGCGAGGCCGTCGGCGATGGCGTTGATCGAGGCCAGCGTCTCGTCGGAGGCGTCGTCGAGGGTGGCGAGCACCGACTGGGTGTATTCGTATTTCAGGTCGCCCACGAGCAGGCCGGTGGCGGCCGTGATGCCGGGCTGGAGGGGGGAGATCATGTCCTTCGCCTGGATCATCTCGCCCAGCGCCACGACGTGCAGGGGGCCGGCGCCGCCGAACCCCATCAGGGAGAAGCCTCGGGGGTCGATGCCCTTGGCGACGGAGTTGGCGTTGATCGCCAGGGCCATGTTGTTGTTGATGATCTTCAGGATGCCGAGGGCGGCGTCGGTGACCGACAGGCCCAGCGGCTCGGCGATGTGGGTGCGGATGGCCTCTTCGGCCAGCGTCTTGTCGATGCTCAGGTCGCCGCCGAGGAAGCGCTCGGGGTCGAGGCGGCCGAGCGCGACCTGGGCGTCGGTGACGGTCGGCTCCGTGCCGCCGCGGCCGTAGCAGGCGGGGCCGGGGGCGGCGCCGGCGGAGCGGGGA
>CAXGVP010000279.1:0-5529 GCA_964013055.1 uncultured Albimonas sp. | reverse complement strand
GCAGTCCATCGGCGGCGGCGGCGGCCTGTTCGGCGATTCCGGCGCGGGCGCGCTCGACCTCTATCCCGTCGGCTCGAACCGGGTGACGGGCAGCGCCGGCGACGGCTCGAGCGCCGGCGTGACGGTGACGGTCGACGGCACGATCACCACCCGCGGCGCCGGCGCCTTCGGCGTCGTCGCCCAGTCCCTCGCCGGCGGCGGAGGCATGGGCGGCGGCGCCTCGGGCGCCTGGGCGGGCCTGACCGGGGACTACGATGCGGGCGCCGACGGTCAGAGCGGCGGGGTGAGCGTGACGGCCAACAAGGCGATCTCGGCGCCGGGCGAGAATTCGGTCGGCATCTTCGCGCAGAGCCAGGGGGCCGTGGACAACGCCGCGGTCGAGGTGACCGTGAACGCCCCGGTCGCCGGCGGCTCCGGCGAGCAGGGCCTGGGCGTGCTGATCTCCGGCGGGCGGGACAGCAACACCCTGACCGTGACCGCCAACGGCCATGTCTCGGCGGCCTCCGGGGTGGCGGTGCGCTACCAGGGCGACACCGACATCGAGGGCTACTCGTTCCTGACCATCTCCAACGACAGCCTCGCGGGGATCGAGGGCAACATCGAGGCCTATTACCTCAACGGCACGGCCATCCCGGGCGAGCCGTCGCAGGGGACCGCGAGCGCCCTCGCCGCCGCCAGGGCCGCGCCGGCCGCGGCGCCGCCCGCGCGGATCCTCAACCGTGGTCTGCTGACCGGGGCGACGCGCTACGACGCCCACCTGGTCAACCGCGGCCGGCTCGAGATCGGCGGCCTCGGCAGCCGCGAGACGCTGGACGTGGCCGGCGACTTCACCCAGGGCCGGCGAGGCGAGACGGTCGCCACCGTCCACTTCGCCCGGGGCGAGTCGGACCTGCTGCGCATCGCCGGCGACGCGGCGCTGGACGGGTCGCTGATCCTCGACACCCAGTCGGTGATCGGGGGCGTGGACCTGAAGCTCTTGTCGGCCGGCGGCGCGGTGACCGGCGCCTTCGACGAGGTCGCCTCGGACCTGATCGTCTACGAACAGCGGATCACCGGCCGCGGCGCCCTGAAGATCCGGGCCACCGGGCAGAGCTTCGCCGACGACAGCCTGGGCCTGACCCCGGCCCAGACGCGCACCGCCCGCTATCTCGGCGCCCTGTTCGAGAGCGGCGACACCCGCTTCGCCCCGCTGTTCGGCGACCTCGAGACCGAGGCCCGCGCCGGCGCCTACCCCGCCGCGCTCGACCGCCTCGCCCCCAACGCCGGGGTCGCGGCCGCGGCGGCGAGCTTCGAGCTGACGCAGGCCCGCTTCGACGACCTGCTGGACTGCGAGCGGTCTCCCGGCGCGGTGACGGGACCGGACGGCTGCCTGCAGATGCTGGGCTCGGGCCGGCGGCTCGACATCGACGGCTCGGGGCCGGCGCTGGGCTACGACGGCGCGGTGTGGGGCCTGGGCCTGGCCGGCGGCGTGGCGCTGAGCGACACGCTGAAGGTGGGCGCGATGCTGGGCTGGGACCAGGCCTCCTACGACGGCGAGGGCGGCCTGGGATCGAGCGAGGGCGACACGGTCTATCTCGGCCTCTCGGCGACGCAGGACCTGGGGGCGACGAGCCTCTCGGCCGCGGGTCTCGCCGCCTACGGCGACATCGACACGAGGCGTCTGGCCGGCGCCGCGGCGCCCGGCCGGACGGCGACCTCGAGCCACGACATGCTGACGCTGGGCGGTCGCCTGCGGGCAGCCTGGCGGCAGGACATGGGCGCGAGCTGGCTGACGCCGATGGCGGACCTGGACCTGATCTGGACCTCCGCCGACGGCTATGTCGAACGCGGCGCCGGGCGCGCCTCGCTGCGGGTCGAGGACAGCGACGCCACGGCGCTGGTGCTGACGCCCGCGATCGAGGCGGGAACCGTGATCCCGGTGACGGCCGAGCTCGGGGCGCGGATCTGGGCGAAGACGGGGGTCAGCTTCTCGACCCTCGATTCCTACTCGACCCGGGCCCATTTCGCCTCGGCCTCGCCTGCGATCGGCGGCTTCGCCAGCGACGCGGCGGCGCCCGACGTGGTGGGCCGCTTCAGCGCCGGCATCGGGCTGGCGGGCGACGCGGCGACCAGCCTCGACCTGAGCGTCGACGCGACGGTGGGCAGCGGCTACATGGGCGGGGCCGGCAGCCTGAAGCTGACCTTGCGGTTCTGAGCCGGCGCGCCAGGCGCCGGGGCTCGGCCCCGAGGATCGGCCGGCGAGGCAGGACGGGCGCGGCGCAGCTCCGCGCCCTTCTTCATGCGACGTGCGTCGGCCGAACGGGCCGCGCCCCTCCCCCGGACCGCCTCGGGCGCCCGGCGACCCGCCGTTTCCTCGGCATGGATCCTCCGCGTCGGCTCAACCCACACTACGGGTGGACCCGCCCCAGGGGGGAGGAGGGCCACGCCGGCGCCCTCACGCCCTGGTCGAGGGTCGCGCCGCCGGTCGCCGGGCTGGAGGTGATGCGCGGCGCACGAAAGGACGCCATCATGGACGACATCCGGAACACCGCGGATCGCGGCCGGCATGTCGTCGTCGACCTGAACGGCATGACGTCGCCGAACTCAGGGGCCGTCCCGGCGGCGAGCGCCCTCGTCATCGTCCCGGCGGCGAGCGCCCTCGTCATCGTCCCGGCGCACGAGCCGTTCGACAACGTCGCGACGGCCCCCGGCGCGGTTCGGGCGATCGAACAGCGTCGCCGGTGGGCGCGATATCCGCCACGCTCTGGTGATCTCGCGACGACGTCAACTCTCCGACGGACATGCCGCCCGCCAGATCGCGACGAAGCTGCAGGGGATGGAGGGCGCCCACCTGCTCGCCGCCCCGCTCGACGAGCCGGAGGTCTTCGCGGACATGCTGTCATCCGGCGCCGATCCCTGCGCGCTGCTTGATCGGGACGGGGAAGCCGATGCGGAGGCGATGGAGGCCGTCGGCGCGTTGATGCGCGAGGTGCTCTCGCTTCTCGCAGGGGGCGCCCCCCGCCAGGCCGCGCCGACGCATGCGACGTCTCGGACGACCCACCCCCAGCGCGACGAAACCGTCGTCCAGTTCAGCGTGCGCGGCCCGAAGTGGATCGCCGACCAGTTCCGGGCCCTCTGCACCGGTAGGAGGTCCTCCCACACACGGGGCGTGGATCGGAACGTCTCGTCGAAACTGACCAATTCGAAACCGGCCAGACACCCAGACGATCCTAGCGACCGGTATCCAGAGGCCCCCGCCCGTGCGGATTGCTCTCGGGTTCGCTGAACCTCGCGAACCCGCGCCAGATGCGCGAAACGCCCTTGCGGCCTTCGCTGCGGTCTGCTTCCTTCGCGAACCGTCAACGACTTCGCGCCGGAGGCCCTTGTTCATAACGGTTTGGCTGCAGGTTCGGATCCTGCCGGGCCTGCCAGCGCATGACGCACCAGCCCCGCGCCGCCGACGCCCCTTCGCGGCGTTGTCCGCGCGACGCGGGCGCCTATCTCCAGGACCAGCGAGCGCGCCATGAGACGCGGCCAGCCGGACCTGCTCTCCGAAACCGGGAGGACTCCCCATGAATTACCCCGAGACCCAGCTTCTGATCGACGGCGAATGGCGCGGCGGCGTCGAGGGCAAGTGGATCGACGTGCTCGATCCCGCCACCGACGAGGTGATCGGCCGCGTGGCCCACGCCACCCGCCCCGATCTGGACGCCGCGCTGAAGGCCGCGAAGCTCGGCTTCGCCACCTGGTCAGGCATCTCGGCCTATGACCGCGCCAAGATGATGCGCAAGGCCGCCGACAACCTGCGCGCCCGCGCCGACGACATCGCCTACATGATGACCCGCGAGCAGGGCAAACCGCTGGCCGAGGCCAAGGGCGAGGTCATGGCCGGCGCCGACGTCATCGACTGGTTCGCCGAGGAAGCCCGCCGCACCTACGGCATGATCATCCCCGCCCGCGCCCCGGGCGTGACCCAGATGGCGATGAAGCTGCCGGTCGGCCCCGTCGCCGCCTTCACGCCCTGGAACTTCCCGATCAACCAGGTGGTGCGCAAGCTGTCGGCGGCGCTGGCCACCGGCTGCTCGATCATCGTCAAGGCGCCGGAGGAGACCCCGGCCTCCCCCGCCGCCCTGATCAAGGCCTTCCAGGATGCGGGCATCCCGGCGGGCGTGGTCAACCTGGTCTACGGCGTGCCCGCCGAGATCTCCGAGTACCTGATCCCGCATCCGGTGATCCGGAAGGTCACCTTCACCGGCTCGACGCCGGTGGGCAAGATGCTGGCGGGCCTCGCCGGGCAGCACATGAAGCGCGCGACCATGGAGCTGGGCGGCCATGCCCCCGCGATCGTCTTCGACGACGCGGATCTCGCCGCCGCCACCAAGCAGCTGGTCGCCTTCAAGACCCGCAACGCGGGCCAAGTCTGCATCTCGCCGACCCGCTTCCTGGTGCAGGAGAAGGTCTACGACAAGTTCGTCGCCGACTTCACCTCGGCCTACGGCGCGATGGTGGTGGGCAACGGGCTGGAGAAGGAGACCCAGATGGGCCCGCTCGCCAACGAGCGGCGCATCCCGACCATCGAGGCGATGGTGAACGACGCCCGCGAGCGCGGCGCCGAGATCACCACCGGCGGCGAGCGGATCGGCAACGTGGGCAACTTCTACCAGCCCACCGTGATCGCCGGCGCGCCGCTCGATTCGAAGATCATGAACGACGAGCCCTTCGGCCCCGTCGCCGTGATCAACCGCTTCAAGGACTTCGACGAGGTGGTGGAGGAGGCGAACCGCCTGCCCTACGGCCTTGCGTCCTACGCCTACACCGGTTCGGCCCAGACCGCGCAGAAGCTGGGGATGCAGGTCGAGGCGGGCATGACCTCGATCAACCACATCGGCCTGGCCCTGCCCGAAGTGCCCTTCGGCGGCATCAAGGACTCCGGCTACGGCTCCGAGGGCGGTTCCGAGGCGGTCGAGCCCTACCTGGTGCAGAAGTTCGTCACCACCCTGGCCTGATCCGGCCCGGCCCCCTGAAACGCAGCGCCCGGCGGGACACCGCCGGGCGCTTTCGCGTTCCCGGAACCTCGTCGGTCCCGACGATCCGGCGGCCCCGGCGCCGCCCCATGGTCGCGGGCCGTCCCGCGCGACAATTTGCGGTCTCCGCACGTCGCCTAGCGGAACGCATCGCCATTGCACCCCGCCGCCCGCCCGGCGATAGTGCGCCCAACCGACAGACGGAGCGGCCAGCGAGCCGCCCGCCCCCGAGGGGAGGATCAGAATGACCGCAACCCGTGACCCGCGCTTTGATTTTACCGGCCGGAAAGTATTCGTCGCCGGCGGCACCAGCGGAATCAACCAGGCCATCGCCGAGCATTTCGCCGTCAACGGCGCCACGGTGGGCGTGTTCTCGCGCAGCCAGGAGAAGGTGGACGCGGCGGTCGAGCGGCTCAAGGCCCTCGGCGACGCCCCCGCCTTCGGCATGGCCGGCGACGTGCGCAAGCCCGAGACGGTGGAGGCCGCGCTGAAGGCCTTCCACGAGGCGCATGGCGAGATCGACGTG
>CAXGVP010000278.1:0-5549 GCA_964013055.1 uncultured Albimonas sp. | reverse complement strand
CCTCAGCCACGGGGCTTCCCCCTCAGCCACGGGGCTTCCCCCTCAGCCACGGGGCTTCCCCCTCAGCCACGGGGCCGTCGCCCCGCTCCGCCATGAGCGCCTTTTCCCGCCGCGCCATGGGCGCCAATGCGCCCTCCGCCGTAGACCCTTGCGCACCGCTCCACCGGAGGCCGCGTGCATCCCTCAGCCGGACGACTTGGGCCTCCCTTCCGCTACAGTCGCCTGCGAACCGTTGGTCGGCGACACGGTGCTGACCTCCCCCCCCAAAAAACCTGTGCGTCGGCCCTGCTGCGCGGCCTGGCATCGGAACAGCCCGCCGTCGGCCGAGCGCGGGCGTCGACGCGGGGCCGGGCGCCGGCTATCGTGACGCCGGGACGCGGGACCGGGGAGACAGCGGAGGACGGCGGATGCGCCACGCTCCCCCGATGCTGGCCGCGCTGGCGGCGCTGGCCGGCTGCTCGGCGAACTTCGGCGAGGCGGCCCTGGAGGCGGGGCGGACCGAGACCCGATCGAGCCTCCTGCCCCCGCGCCAGGCCCTGGCCTGCCTGCGCGAGGATCTCGACCGCGGCCCGATCCCGCCGGCGCGCGAAAGTCGCGGCGGCGGCGAGCGGGTGCTGGTGGGCGTCCTGGCGATGGATCCGCGGGTCTGGCTCTACCGCGTCACGGTGGCGCCCGAGCCGGGCGGCGGGGCGCGCCTCTCGCTCGAGGCCGCCGACCCGGGCTATCCGATGAGCGACTGGTGGCAGGGCGAACTGCACCTGTTCACCGAGGAGCGCATCGCCCTTCGCCTCTCCGAAGCCGCGGCCGCCTGCGCGGGCTGACCCGCGGCCCCGGTCCGGCGTCGCCGGGCGCCGGCGGTTCGCCTCGGGAGCCGGGCAGGGCGCTCGCCAAGCCCCTATGCGCGCCTTGCAGACCTGGCGCGCGCCAGGTGGCCCGTTCACGGGAACGGCTGCCCGCGGCCGGCCGTCCGATCCAGAATGATGCAGGATGGTCTGCCGAGACCCGGGCGCAGACAGGACCCGGCCCGACCGACCCGGGCGCGAGGGCGGCACGCTATGACCGCGCTAGCGGACGCCTGTCATCGGCCGATGGTCTGACGCCCTCCCGGCGGCGCGTAAGGCAGCGGCCGGGCGGCGGCGGAGGGGGCGCGGTGGATGACGCACGTGTCCATGACGTTCCCCGATCCGCCGCCATTGGGGGCGGGATGCCGCCGGCGCGTGCGCGGAGGGAGGGTTGTGGCGAGGCGCCGCTCGGCGTCGGCGTCGAGAAACGCAAAACGCGACGCCGTTTCCGGCGTCGCGTTGAATTTCTGTCGACCAATCGACGATCTGGTTGACCGCCTCTCTCCCTTCCCCAAGAGGGAAAGGCGGACGCTCAGCGCGTGCCGGGGGTCGAGTTGTCGTCGTCCGCGCTGGAAATCGCGACGGCGCCGACGACCACGACGGCGGCGATCGCGCCGCCGATCACGAGCGGCGGCACGCCCAGCAGCGGCGCCTGGCTCAGCTGCGCCTGCTGCGCAACGCCAGCGGTATTCACCTTCGGAGCCTGCACGGCTTCCTGGGCGACGAGCGGCGCGGCCATCAGGCCCAGCGCAGCGACAGAGGTGGCGACAAGTTTCATAACACCCTCCAAGACATCCACTTGAAAAAGGGTTACCCGACTCGGCGCCGCAAAGCAACAACCACGTCAAGCGGCGGCGCAATTCACGCCGTCCGCTGCGTCAGGCCAATCGCTGCAAGGGCGCAACGCCTTGGCCTTGCTCAGTAAATCCTCGCGCCAGCCCGTGCCCGAAGCGCAACGGAGAGGCGGCCTGCGAACCTCTTGCCTGGCCTCCCCGGACCCCGATTTCCGGCGCCGCGGGACGCCTCGTGAACGGGAGGAGGCGCCCGTCATGCAGGCGCCTTTCGCCGGCTCGGGTGATCGCGCGTCGCCAATGACTTCACGCCCCGGAGGACGGTTTCGAAAGCCCCGCCAATCAGCCGCTCCCGGCTCGAGAGGCGCGCCCGCTGTGCCCAGGCAGATGACCGCCGCCGAGCCTTCCAGGCGCGACAGGCGTCGCTGGCGCTTCCGTAAACGCCAGCGCGCCGCAACGTGACGGCGCGGCTCGCCACGGCCCAGCCGATTCCCCCCGGCGAATCCCGGCGAGAGGCCTCGGGTCCCGGCGGGATGCCTCCGCCGCGACGCAAGGCGCCCATCCTGCCCGAACTCCGCCCCGCCGCCGGAACGCCGCCACATTGGCTCCCGGAGGGTGCGGGGACCCGTTGCGGCGGCCTCCAGAGGTCGGGCCGAAGAGGCCGGTGGAGGGCGCGGGCCCCGTAGGGCCCGGGCGTCGTCTACCGGGTCGAGGTGGTCGAGTTCGTCGCCTTGTCGTCGTTGCTAGAAGCGGCGACGCCGACGACCACTGCGCCGGCCACGACCACGCCTCCGGCGATCACGATCGTCGGAACCCCGGCCAGGGGCGCCTGGGCAAGCTGCTGAGAGACGCCCTTGGGCGCCGGCGCCTGAGGTGAAGAGGGAGTGACGGCATCCGCGAGGGCCGGGCTCAGAGCCAGTCCGTGGATGCAGAGGGCAGCGAGCAAAATGCGCATGGAACGCTCCTGATCAGAGTCGTCCCTCGCCCCGCAGATACCGCCCACGCCCGCCGGATATCGGCGAAACGTGAACAATTCCCTTACAGGCATCTCCGGCGAGGTCCCGGAGACGCCGTCGCGGCGTCTCCGGAGCCCGTCGGAATCAGCGGGTGTTCGGCGTGCTGGGCGTGTTGTTGCCGCCCGAGTTGCTGGCGGCCACGGCCAGGCCGAAGGTCGCCGCGACGATGGCGATGGCCGGAACGACCGGCGGCAGCCCGAAGATCGGGGCCTGGCCCATCTCGGCCTGCTGGGCGACGCCGGCGGTCTGCACGGTCTGGGTCGGCGCGGCGGGCGCCTCGACGCCCGGCTGGGCGAAGGCGGGCGCAACCGCGAAGGTCGCCGCGAACGCGGCGGCGGCGGTGGTCGTCAGTGCGGTCTTGGCGATCTTCATGTTGGGTCTCCGGGATGAAGCTGCGGTCCCCCTCAACCTTCTGTTTACCATTTTGCAGCGCAGCAGAGAAGGCGCCTCCGCAAAATGCCTTGATTATGAACGCGTTCGCCACATTCAGCGCAGCCGGCCGATGGCGGCGGTGGGCTGCAGATCGTGCGACGCAAGGTAATCCGCGAGGCGCGCGGGGTCGGGCGCCTCAACGTCTTCACCCATTTGCGGGGCGGCGAGCCCGCCGGTGACGAACAGCGTGTCGATGCCCTGCGCCGCCCCGCCGGCGACATCGGTATGAATGCCGTCGCCCACGCACAGGATCCGATCATCGGAAACCGGGCGCCCGAGGACCGAATCGACCATCGCCCGGCCCAGCGCGTAGATCGGGGCGTGGGGCTTGCCGTAGCTGGCAGTCTCGCCGCCCAGCGCCTCGTAGGCCTGCGCGATGCCGCCGGCGCACCAGATCCGCCGCTCGCCGACGTCGACATGAACGTCGGGGTTGGCCGAAAGCATCCGCAACCCGCGGGCATGGGCGGCGGCGAGCAGCCCGGCGTAATCGTCGGGCGTCTCGGTCAGGTCGTCCACGAGGCCGGTGCAGATCACCGACTGGGCGTCCTCGAGCGCCACGCGCTCGACCGAGGCGGCCTCGAAGAAGGCCTCGTCCTTCTCGGCGCCGATGTGGAACACGCGCGTCCCCCACTCGCCGCGGTTGACCGAGACCAGCGCCGCGTCGCCGGAGCTGACCACGCCGTCGCGCACGTCGAGGGGGCAGCCCAGCCGCTCCAGGTGGCGCTCGACCGAGGCGGCGGGGCGGGGGGCGTTGGTCATCAGGATCACCACGCCGCCGCGGGCGCGGAAGGCGCGCAGGGCCTCGACCGCGGCGGGGTAGACGCGCTTGCCGTCGTGCAGGCAGCCCCACAGGTCGCAGAACAGGACGTCGTAGCGGCCGTCGAGGTCCGACAGCGAGCCGATGATGGGGGTCATGACGGGGGGCTCCGGCTGGGGGCGTTCGGTCCCGACCCCTGCCCCGACCGGGCGGCGGAGGCAACCGGCAAGGCGCCGCGGGGCCCGACGACCCGGCTCCGCGGCGCTTGTCAGGAGGGGCCGGGGCTGATTTGCTTGGCCCCGGTCGCAGCGTACCCCTTCGAGAAAGCGTCCCCAATGCCGAGTTCCGAGCTGTCCTTCCGGCCGCTCCAGGCCCCCGTTCCCGCGCTGACCGTGGGCGTCGTCGCGGTGGCGCCGTTCCTGGTGCTGCTGGTGATCGCGCTGACCAGCGAGATCGGGCTGGCCGACCGCGCGCGCTACCTGATGGGCGCCTGGGGCGCGATCCTGCTGGCCTTTCACGGCGGTTGCCGCTGGGGCTTCGCCGCCGCGGGCCTGGGCGAGGGCGCGACCTGGTGGACCCTGGGCGTGGGCGTGGTCCCGGCGCTGCTGGGGTTCCTGGCGCTCGGCGTCGGCGGGCGGGCGATGCTGTGGATCGAGGCGCCGGCCTTCGTGGCGGTCTTCGCCGCCGACGTCTCGCTGGCCCGCGTCGGCGGGACGCCGGGCTGGTGGCCCGGGCTGATCCTGCCGCTGCTGACGCTGTGCACCGCCTGCGCCCTGATCGGCGCGATGAGCTGAACGCTCCGGCCGCGGGCGGGCTCAGCGCAGGGGCGCGCGCTCGACCGTGAAGCCGTGCTCGCGCAGCAGCGCGACCATGCCCTGCGCGCCGCCCAGGTGCAGGGCGCCGGCCAGCACGAAGGCGCCGCCCCGCTCCAGCTCGGGCAGGGCGGCGGCGACGAAGCGGCGGTTGCGGGCGTCGAACAGCAGCTCGCGCACCTCCTGCGCGCCGGCGTCGCGGCCCGAGCGTTCGGCCCGCCAGATCCCGAAGGTCCAGATCGGCCAGACCCGCTCCTGCGCATAGAGGCGGGCGGAGGTGGTCTGCATGTCGCGGCCCCGGGCGGCCTCGCGCGCGGCGAGGACCAGGCCGTCGAGGGACTCCCGGCTCCATTCGTCCATCTGCAGGACGGGGAGCAGCGTGTCCCAGGTCTCCATCCCCTTCACCTCCAGCCCCCGCGCGGCGGCGCGCCTGGCGAGGCCCACGTCCATCGAGCCGGCGCCGGCGGCCAGCCCCTCCAGCGCGCAGGGCGGCGTGGCCAGCGAGAGGAGCAGGATCCACGGCCGCATGGCCGCGGTGCGCTCGGGCGGCACGCCGAGGACCTGCATCGCCTCGGCCACGGCGGCGAAGTCCTCGGGCGGGAGCGTCTGGTCGAGCGGCGGACGGTCGAGGTTGGCGATCAGCGAGGGGTCGGCGGCGACCATCCGGGCCATGCCGGCCATCTCGTCGGGCGACATCTCCATCAGCATCACCCGCGCCTCGTCCAGCGCCGCGGCGGGGCCCGGCGGGGCGGGGTCGATCAGCGGGTGGGGCAGGTGATAGCTGCCCATCAGCCAGGAGGCCGGAACGCCGGGCTTCGAGACGGTCCAGAACACGCCCTCGGCGTTCGGCTCGGCGGCGGCCTCGGCCAGGATCGCGGCATGGGCGGCGGGGTCGGAGG
>CAXGVP010000277.1:0-5557 GCA_964013055.1 uncultured Albimonas sp. | reverse complement strand
GGTCCCCGGCGCCTGCACGAAGCCCTCGGTGTGGAAGCCGTTGACCACGATCACGGGCGGGTTGTTGGACAGGAACCGGTCGGAGCGCGCCAGCGCCTCGACCGCGGCGCGGATCTCGGCCTCGGCCGCGTCGGCGGACTTGCCCGGCAGGTAGGAGATGCGGCAATCGACCGTGCACCAGGCGGGCACGGAGGAGGCCCAGTCGCCGCCCGCGATCTTGCCGATGTTGAGGTTCAGCGGGTGGTCGATCTCGCCGAACAGGGGATCGGAGGCGGCGGCCTCGTTCCACGACGCCTCCAGCTCGCGCAGGGCGCCGACGATGCGCCACGCGGCGTCGATGGCGTTGGAGCCCGCGCCCATCTCGCGCACATGCACGGGGATGCCGCGGACCTTCACCTGGAACCACATCACGCCGACGCCGGCGCGGACCAGCACCTCCTGCATCGACTCGGGGATCAGGGCGGCGTCGGCCTGGTAGCCGCGCAGGTGGGTCATCAGCGCGCCGTTGCCGGTGGATTCCTCCTCGACCACCGACTGCACGTAGACGGTGGCGGCGGGCTGCAGGCCGATGGAGCGCAGTGCGTCGAGGATGGCGATCATCGAGACATGGCCCGACTTCATGTCGATGGCGCCGCGCCCGTGCAGCCAGCCGTCCTCGACCTCGGCCGAGAACGGCGGGCGCGACCACATGTCGGCCGGGCCGGTCGGCACCACGTCGAGGTGTCCTTGCAGGATCAGCGAACGGCCGGTCTCCTGCTTCGGGCGGTGGATGCCCACCACGATCGGGGTCCGCGAATGGGTGTCCGAGAAGGCGCTGCCGCCGGGGTGGCGGGCGATGGCGGCCTCGTCCATGGCGAAGCGCTCCATGGCGAGGCCCCGGTCGCGATACTGGCGGAACACCCAGTCCTGGGCGGCATGCTCGTTGCCCCGCGTGGTGTCATAGGAGACCAGCTTGCGGGTCAGCTCGACCTGGGCGTCGAAGCCGGCGTCGACGCCGTCGAGGATGCGCTGGGAAAGGGCGGCGTCGAGGGGCATCGGGTCGGGTCCTTGTGGGAGCGGTCTACAGGCGCCCTGCGGGCGGGCTTGGCCGGGTCGCGCCCGGGAGGAAGGGGGCGGGGGATTTCGGAGGGGGGAGCCTCCGGCGGGCTCCTGACTCACCCAAGAACAAGCCCCGCGCCTGTCCTCCGGAGCCGTCCATCGCGTCTGATGCCTGAGCGACTCGGGGGGAGGGGTCAAGGACAAGCCGCGCAAGCGCGGTCGCTGCGCGATCCCTGACCCCTCCGGCCGAGTCGCTCTGATCGGCATCCGCGAGAGACGGCTCCGGAGAACAGGCGCTATGCGACGGTCGCCGGCGTGGCGCCGGGGCCCGGGGGCGGGCGGGGCGCCCGGAGGCGGGTTGGGAGGTCACGCTGCGATGGGGTGCGGGAGGGTCGTGGCGTGTGGCACGGCGAGCCGAGACGGCCGTGGAGGCCCCGGGGAGACGGCGGGGAGACGGCGCGGCGGGCGGCGCGGGTCACTCGCCGGTCTTGGCGCGCTCGCGTTTGAGCTTCTTCATCTTCTGGGTGATCAGGCCGCGCTTCACCGAGCCGAGGTAGTCGATGAACAGCTTGCCGTCGAGATGGTCGATCTCGTGCTGGGCGCAGGTGGCGGCGAGGCCCTCGAACTCGGCCTCGCGCAGCGCGCCCTCGGGGTCGGTCCAGCGCACCGCCACGCGGGCGGGGCGGGTGACCTCCTCGTAGATGTCGGGGATCGAGAGGCAGCCTTCCTCGTAGCTCGAGGTCTCGTCCGAGCGCCACAGGATCTCGGGGTTGATCAGGGCCATCGGCTCGGGCGCGTCGTCCCTGGCGGAGGTGTCCATCACGAAGACGCGCTTCATCACCCCGATCTGCGGCCCGGCGAGGCCGATGCCGGGGGCGTCGTACATCGTCTCGAACATGTCCTCGACCAGCTTGCGGATCGCGTCGTCGGGCTCGGACACGGCCTCGGCGGCCTTCTTCAGGCGCGGGTCGGGATGGATCAGGATCGGGCGAAGGCTCATTCCGCCGCAACTAAGCGACCCCCGGGGAGGGGTCAAGCGGTTGCCGAACCGGGAAGGCCGGCTTAGCTTCCGTTCACCTGAGAATGGAGCCCCCCGCATGGCCGACGCCGCCTCCGCCGATCCCTTCGGCTTCGATATCCCCGTGGATCGCCGCGGGACCCACTGCGCCAAGTGGGACAAGATGCAGACGCTCTACGGCGTCTCGCCCGAGGACGGGATCCCGATGTGGGTGGCGGACATGGACTTCCGCACCGTGCCGCAGGTGATCGAGGATCTGCAGGCCCGCGCGGCCCATGGCGTCTTCGGCTACTACGGCGACAACTCGGACTATGTCGCCGCGGTGCAGGGCTGGATGCAGCGCCGCCACGGCTGGGAAGTGGATCCGGACTGGCTGCTGACCGTCCACGGGCTGGTGGCGGGCGTCAGCCACTGCATCCGTGCGGTGTCGGAGCCGGGCGAGGGGATCATCCTGTTCACCCCCGTCTACCACGCCTTCCACAAGATCGTCGCCGCCAACGGCCGGCGCATCCACTCCTCGCCGATGACGCTGGTGGAGGGGCGCTACGAGCTGGACCTGGAGGGGCTGGCGGCCTCGTTGCAGGGCGACGAGCGGATGGTGATCTTCTGCTCGCCCCACAATCCCGGCGGGCGGGTCTGGTCGCGCGAGGAGCTGCGCGCGGTCGCCGAGTTCTGCGCCGAGCACGAGCTGATCTTCCTCTCGGACGAGGTGCATCACGACCTGGTGCTGCCGGGGGCGCAGCACACGGTGGCGCTGCTGGCGGCGCCGGAACATGCGGACCGCACGATCATCGCGGCGGCGGCCTCGAAGACCTTCAACCTTGCCGGCGGGATGACGGGCGGGCTGTTCATTCCGAACCCGGAGCTGCGGGCGAAGGTCTCGGCCAGGCATGCGACGGCGGGGGCCTCGCCGAATGCGTTCGGGCCGGAGATGACCACCATGGCCTACACCCATGGCGACGCCTGGCTGGAGGCGCTGCTGGTCTATCTCGATGGCAACCGGAAGGTGTTCCACGAGGGGGTGCAGGCGATCCCGGGGCTGCGCTCGATCTGGCCCGAGGGGACCTACATGAGCTGGGTCGATTTCTCCGGCACGGGGATGGAGATCGCCGAGTTCACCGACCGGGTGCAGACGGGCGCGCGGATCGCGGCCAACCACGGGCCGGCCTTCGGGCAGGGGGGCGAGAGCTTCCTGCGCTTCAACTTCGCCTGCCCGCGGGCACGGGTGGAGCTGGCGGTGGAGCGGCTGGCGGAGGCGTTCTCCGACCTTCAGTGAGCGCCGGCTCCCCGGCCCGGAGGCGCCCTGCGGGCGGGCCTGGGCCCGCGGCAGGCGGAGCGCCCGGGCGTCTGGGAGGCGGCGCCTGCGGCAGGTCGCGAGAGGCCCCGGGTCAAGCCCGGGGCGCCCGCTGGCGCGGGCGAGGCGCCTGCGGCGCGGGGCGGGTCAGAACGGGATCAGGATCGGGACCAGGGCGACCGAGACCGCCAGGACCAGCGCCGAGAAGGGCGCGCCGATCTTCACGAAGTCCATGAACGCGTAGCCGCCCGGCGCCGTGACCAGCAGGTTCACCGGCGAGCTGACCGGGGTCATGAAGGCCGTCGAGGCGCCGAGCGCGGTGATCATCGCGAAGGGCAGGGGCGAGGCGCCCAGACGCTCGGCGAGCTCCACCGCCACCGGGGCCATCAGCACCGCGGTGGCGGTGTTGGAGATGAACATCGACAGGCCCGCCGCGGCCAGGAACAGCAGCGCCAGGCACCCCCGCGGGCCCATGTCGGCGGCGACTGTCGCCAGGCCCTCGGCGGCGAGCGTCACGCCGCCGGTCCGCTCCAGCGCCAGGGCGAAGGGCAGCATGCCCACGATCAGCATCAGCGTGCGCCAGGAGACCGCGCGATAGGCCGCGTCCATGGTGATCGCGCCGCTGATCCCCATCGCCAGGCACGCCAGGAACGCCGCCTGCAGGTTCGAGGTCCAGCCCGTCACCATCAGCACGATCATCCCCGCCAGCGCCGCGACCGCCCAGGGGGCCCGGTCGGCGGCGGGGGCGACCTCGTCGAACTCCGCCGGCAGGGTCAGCGCGATCAGGTCGCCGCCGGGGCGGGCGAGCTCTCCGATCCGCTTCCAGGGGCCGGACAGCAGCAGGATGTCGCCCGGACGCAGCGGCGCCTCGGCGGCGGGGCCCGGCACGATCTCGCGCCTGCGCTTGCACCCGATCACCGAGAGGCCGTGGCGGGTGCGGAACCCGGCCTCCACCGGCGAGCGGCCGATCAGGTCGGCGCCGGGGGCGACCAGCGCCTCGACCAGGCCCATCTCGGGGCCCAGCGCCTCGCGCCAGGAGGCGGGACCGGGCAGCAGGTCCAGGCCGTCGGCCCGGGCCAGCGCCTCGAGGGGGAAGCCGGGCTCGGCGAGGTCGAGGGCAAGCACGTCGCCCTCGGCCAGCAGCGTCTCGGCCCGGGGCATGACCACCTGGCGGAACAGGCGGGCCTGGCGCTCGACCGAGAGGACGGTGACGCCCTGGCGGGCGTGAAAGCCCATCTCCGACAGCGGCCGGCCGACGGCGGGGGAGCCGGCGGGAACCCGCAGGCGCCGCGCGCGCGCGGCCAGCCCGTATTCCGCGGCCCAGCCGTCGAGGCTGGCGCGGGTCGCCGCGGGCGGGGCGCCGCTGCGCGCCAGGGTCCCGCGCATCAGCCACATCCAGGCGATGGCCAGCGCCAGCACCGGCAGGCCGATGGGGGTGAAGGAGAAGAAGCCCAGCAGCTCGTGCCCGCGGCGGGCGAGCTCTCCGTTGATCACGATGTTGGGGGGCGTGCCGATCAGGGTCATCATCCCTGAGATCAGCGCCCCCATCGACAGCGGCATCATCAGGCCCCCGGGGGCCTGGCCGCGGATCCGGCACAGGCGCAGGACCACCGGGATCAGGATCGCGACGATGGCCGTCGAGCTCATCACCGCGCCGGCGAAGGCGCCCGCCATCATCACCAGCGCCAGCATCCGGAAGGCCGAGTCGCCCGAGCCCGCCGCCAGCAGGTCCCCCATGCGCGAGGCGACGCCGGTCCTCACCAGCCCCTCGCCCACCACGAAGAGGGCGGCGATCAGCAGCACGGTGGAGTCGGAGAAGCCGGTCACGGCCTCGGCCCCGGAGATCACGCCGGTGAACGGCAGGGCCACGATGACCAGGAAGCCCACGATGTCCATGCGCGGGCGGTTGATCGCGAACATGGCGGTGGCCGCGACCAGCAGGGCCAGGACCAGGGCGAGATCGAACGTCATCGGCGGCTCCGCTGCGGTTGCGAAGCGAGGCTAGCACGCCCCCCGCTCCCGCGCCCGCGACGGGCCGGCGCAGCGCCTCCGCCGGTCCCCGGCGGCCCGGCCGGGCCACGCCCCTCGGCTCCCGCGCGCCGGGTCTCCGCCCCTGGCCGTCAGCCGCCGCCCCCGACCAAGGGCCGCCGACTGCGGCCGCCGGGCCGCCGCCCCGACCACGGGCCGCCGAATGCGGCCGCCGGGCC
>CAXGVP010000276.1:0-5567 GCA_964013055.1 uncultured Albimonas sp. | reverse complement strand
CGCCCGCCCGCCGACCCCGTCACGGCAGGCCCCGCCGGGCCAGCGCAGCCTCCAGTTCCGCAATCCGCGCGTCCCGCTCGGCGAGCAGCGCCTCGGCCGTCTCCAGGTCGATGCGGCGGGGGATGTGCTGGGGGCAGTTGGCGTCCCAGGCGGCGATGTCGAAGACCAGCGCCCGCTCGGGGCGGCCAGGCGCCCCCGGCAGGGCGAGCGCGTCGAGCAGCGCCGGATCCCCCTCGACCATCCGCGCCTCCCCCCAGATCTTCACCCGCCGCGCCGTCTCGTAGTCGATCAGGAACAGGATCGCGGCCGGGTTCTCGGAGAGGTTGCCCAGGCTCACGAACTGCCGGTTGCCCGCCAGATCGGCGAAGCCCAGCCGCCGCGGGCCCAGCGGGCGCAGGAACCCCCGCGGCCCCCCGCGGTGCTGGATGTAGGGCCGCCCCTGCGCGCTGGCGGTGCCCAGGAACACCGAGCTCTGCTCGCCGATGAAGGCGGCGAGCTCGGGCGTGATCTCCTGCGCCCAGGGGCGCTTCGCCTCCATGCGCGCATACATCTCCCGCGAGCCGCGGGCCGCCTGCGCGGCCTTCACCGCGGCGGAGAAGGCGACGTCAGACGGCGCGCTCACAGCCCCAGCCCGCTCAGCGAGGGGTGGTCGTCGGGCCGCCGCCCCAGCGGCCAGCGGAACAGCCGCTCGGCCTCCGCGATCGGCTGGTCGTTGATCGAGGCGTGGCGCTCGGCCATCAGCCCCTCGGCGTCGAAGGCCCACATCTCGTTGCCGTGGGAGCGGAACCACCGCCCCTGCGCGTCCCGCCACTCGTAGGCGAAGCGCACGGCGATGCGGGTCCCGGAGAAGGCCCACAGCTGCTTGATCAGGCGATATTCCTGCTCGCGCGCCCACTTGGCCGTGAGGAAATCCACGATCGCCTCGCGGCCCTGCAGGAAGGTCTCGCGGTTCCGCCAGCGGCTGTCGGGGGTGTAGGCGAGCGAGACCTTTTCAGGCTCGCGCGAGTTCCAGGCGTCCTCGGCCAGGCGCGCCTTGAGCGCGGCCGAGGCCTCGTCGAACGGGGGCAGGGGAGGGCGGGGCATCGGGGCGGCTCCTTGAAAGAAGCCGGCGGCGGGGCGCGCCCGCCGCCGGGAGGGGCGATCAGGCGGCCTGGTCGAGGTCGACTCGGGGGAAGTCGATCTCGGTCCGGGCGAGTTCGTTGAGGTAGTTGGTCCAGGTGTTGAAGGCGACGTGCTGGACGATCTCGACGATCTGGCCGTCGTCGTAGCCCGCCTCCCGCACCTCCGAGAGCGCGGCGTCGGAGACGCGGCCCCGCGCCTGCGCCACCGCCACGGCGAAGCGCACGGCGGCGTCGGCGCGCGGGTCGGTCGAGCGGCCGGCGCGGTTGGCGGCGATCTCCTCGGCGCTCAGCTTCGCCAGGTTCGCGCCCAGGTAGGCGTGCGCCGACAGGCAGTAGCCGCAGCCGTTGAGCTGGGCGATCGCCAGCGCGATCCGTTCGCGCGTCGCGGCCGGCAGGCGGCCCTTCGCGAGCGCGCCGAACATGCCCACGTGGCCCTCCAGGGCGGCGGGGCTGTGGGCGACCAGGCGGAACAGGTTGGGCGCCGAGCCCAGCTGCTTCTCCACCGCGCGCAGGGTCGCGCGGGCGGCTTCGGGGGCGTCGTCGATCGTGGCGGGAACGGGGATGCGGGACATGGGAGCCTCCATCGAGTTGCGATGCAGGACAGATGCCCCCTTCCATTCCCTCACGGCAGAGGTCAGTTTCGGGAACCTTCCTCTCGAATTGCGGGAGCCCCATGGATCGATACGAGGCGATGGCGACGCTGGTCGCCTGCGTGGACGCCGGCAGCCTCTCCGCCGGCGCGCGCGCCCTGCGCCAGCCGCTGGCCACCGTCTCGCGCCGGGTCGCCGACCTCGAGGAGCGGCTCGGCGCGCAACTCCTGCGCCGCTCCGCCCGCGGCCTGAGCCTGACCGACGCCGGCGTCGACTACCTCGCCGCCTGCCGCAGGATCCTCGAGGAGCTGGCCGAGGCGGAACGCGCGGCCTCGGGCGAGTTCGCCGCGCCGCGCGGCATCCTGCAGCTCACCGCCCCGGTGGTCTTCGGCCGCCTGCACGTGATCCCGGTGGTGGCCGAGTTCCTGGCCGCCTACCCCGACGTCGACGTTCGCCTCGCGCTCGGCGACCGCCCGGCGAACCTGGGCGAGGAGCCGCTCGACGCCGCGATCCGCGTCGGCGAGCCGCCGGTCGGAGAGCTGCGCGCCCGCCGCCTCGGCGCCGTGGGCCGGGTGGTGGTGGCGAGCCCCGCCTACCTCGACGCCCGCGGCCGGCCGCAGGCGCCCGAGGACCTCTGCGCCCACGGCTGCATCACCTTCACCGCCCTGATGGCGCCCGACCGCTGGCGCTTCGGGCCGCAGGACCGCGGCGTCGCGATCCGCTCGCGCCTCGCGGTCAACACGGCCGAGGCGGCGCTGGACGCGGCCTGCGCCGGCGCCGGGCTGACGCGCGTGCTCTCCTACCAGGCGGCGGACATGCTGGCGGACGGGCGGTTGGAGCGGGTGCTGAAACCCTTCGAGCCGGTCCCCTGGCCGGTGCATATTCTCTACACGCCCGGGCAGCGGGCGCGGAAGCTGCGCGCCTTCCTCGACTTCGCCGGCCCGCGGCTGGAGGCGCGGCTTCGGGCGCTGCCGGGATGACGCCTATTGCAGCGCCGTCGCGGAACCGACACAGGACTGCAACATGATCGCGATACCAAGCGGGTTCCTGACGAATCCCGACATCGGAGCTTCCATGAGACGCCCCCTGATCGCCGCCCTGCTCGCGGCCGCCCCCTTCGCCGCGACCGCGGAAAACCTGGTCGTCTACACCTCGCAGCCCAATGCCGACGCCCAGGCCACGATCGACGCCTTCATGGCCGCCAACCCCGAGATCCAGGTCGACTGGGTGCGCGACGGCACCACCAAGATCATGGCCCGCCTGCGCGCCGAGATCGAGGCCGGGAACCCGCAGCCCGACGTCCTGTTCATCGCCGACTCGGTGACGATGGAGGGGCTGAAGGCCGAGGGCCGCCTGGCGCCCTACCCCGAGGCCGACGTCTCGGGCCTGGCGACGGGCCTCTACGACGCCGAGAAGACCTGGTTCTCGACCAAGCTGATCACCTCCGGCATCGTCTACAACACCGCCTCCGACGCGAAGCCCGAGACCTGGGCCGACCTCGTCGAGGGCCCCTGCGCGGGCAAGGTGGCGATGCCCTCGCCGCTGACCTCGGGGGCTGCGACCATCCACATGGCCGCGCTGACCGCGAACCCCGAGCTGGGCTGGGACTACTACGAGAAGCTGGCCGAGACCGGCGCGGTCGCCCAGGGCGGCAACGGCGGCGTGTTCAAGGCGGTGGCCGGCGGCGAGAAGCTGTGCGGGATCGTGGTGGACTTCCTGCCGATCCGCGAGGCGCAGAAGGGCGCCCCCGTGGCCTTCGTGTTCCCGCCGCTGGGCGTGTCCGCCGTGACCGAGCCGGCCGCGATCCTCTCGACCGCGAAGAACCCCGACGCGGCGCGCGCCTTCATCGACTTCCTGCTCTCGTCGCAGGGCCAGGCGCTGGCCGCGCAGATGGGCTACCTGCCCGCCGACGCCTCCGTGCCGGCGCCCGAAGGCTTCCCCGCCCGCGAGACGATCAAGCTGATGGACTTCGACCCGGCGAAGGCGCTGGCCGAGGACGAGGCCAACAAGGCGAAGTTCACCGAGATCTTCGGCGGCTGATGACGCGGCTGCGTCTTTCGGACCTGAGGGGCGGCGGCCTGGGGGCCGCCGCCCTTTCCCTGCTGGTGCTGGTCGTCGTCGGCGGCCCGTTCCTGCGCCTGATGGCGGCGGGTCTTTCCGGAGACCAGGGCGCCTCGCTGGCGCCGCTGGCGGACGCCCTGGCCGACGAGAGCGTGCTGCGCGCCCTGCGCCGGAGCCTGGAGACCTCGCTGGCCTCGGCGGTTCTGGCGCTGGTCCTGGGGGCGGGCTACGCGCTGCTGCTGGGGCTGACCAACGTGCGGTTCAAGACCGGGTTCGTGTTCCTGATCCTGGTTCCGATGATGATCCCGCCGCATGTGACGGCGATCGCCTGGATCCAGTCGCTGGGGCCGTCGAGCGTCCTGCTGCGCACGCTGGGGATCGCGCCGCCGCTCGGCTCGACCCATCCCTTGTATTCCCCCTCCGGCATCGTGCTGCTGCTGGCGATCCAGCATGCGCCGCTGGCCATGCTGCTGGTGCGCGCCGGGCTGCGGGCCCTGCCGCGCGAGGCGCTGGAGGCCGCGCGCCTCGCCGGCGCCCGCCCCGGCCGGCTGCTCCGCCGGATCCTCGCCCCGATGCTGGCGCCGCATCTGGCGGCCGCCTTCATGCTGGCCTTCGTCTCCGCGCTCGGCAACTTCGGCATTCCGGCCCTGCTGGGCATCCCCGCCGGCTACACCACCCTGCCGGTGCTGATCTACGAGCGCCTGTCCTCCTTCGGTCCCGGCGTGCTGGGCGAGGTGGCGGTGCTCTCCTGCGTGATGGCGCTGGTCGCGCTCATCGCCGCGCTGGTGCAACGCAGGCTGGAGCGGCGGGCCAGGGCCGAGAGCATCGGCCCCCCCTCGCGCCCGCTGGCCTTCGCGCTGGGGGCCGCGCGGCCGCTGGCCGAGGCGGGCCTCTCGCTGGTGGTTCTGGCGACGCTGGCGCTGCCGCTGGCCTCCCTGGTCTCGACCGCGCTGGTGGGCGCCTATGGCGTGACCCTGACGCCCCAGACCGTGACGCTGGAGAATTTCGAGGAGGTGCTGTTCCGCCAGGCCGCCACCGGCCGGGCCTTCGCCAACTCCTTCCTCGCGGCGGGAGGGGCGGCGCTGGCGCTGGCGCTGTTCGCGGTGGTCTTCGGGCATGTCGCGCGGGCGCGGGGCGCGGGGCCGCTGCCGGCGCTGGCCTCGGGCATGGCGGACGTGGCCTATGCGCTGCCGGGGCTGGTGCTGTCGATCGCGCTGATCCTGGTGTTCGTGGCGCCGCTGCCGGGGTTGGGGGTCAGCCTCTACGGCACGGTGACGGTGATCTTCTTCGCCTACCTCATCCGGTTCCTCACCGTGGCGCTGAAGCCGGTGGCGGCGGCCTATGCGCAGCTCGACCCGAGCCTGGACGATGCGGCGCGGGTGGCGGGCGCCTCGCTGGGGCTGCGGCTGCGCCGGATCTTCGGGCCGGCGGTGCTGCCGTCCGCGGCCTCCGGCGCGATCCTGGTGTTCATGACCGCCTACAACGAGGTCACCGTCTCGGCCCTGCTGTGGTCGCGCGGCTCCGAGACCATCGGCACGGCGATCTTCAACTACGAGGACGGGGGCTACACGTCCCTCGCCGCCGCCATGGCGACGGTGACGGTGGCCGCCACCGCGGGGCTGATGATCGCGCTGACCCGCCTGGGGCGGCGCCTGCCGGCGGGCGCGATCCCCTGGCGGGACTGAGACGCGGACCTCCAGAGTCTGAGCGCGTGGCGGGCCGCGAGAGGCCCCGGGTCGGGCCCGGGGCGCCTGTGGGGCGGGCGTCGTCCGTGGGCTGCGGCGTCGCGGGCGTG
>CAXGVP010000275.1:0-5585 GCA_964013055.1 uncultured Albimonas sp. | reverse complement strand
TCTGGTCGTAGGCGCGGAACTCGCCGAAGTACTTCGTGATCGCAGCCGTCAGCGTCGTCTTGCCGTGGTCGACGTGGCCGATCGTGCCGATGTTGACGTGCGGCTTATTGCGCTCGAACTTCGCCTTCGCCATCGCGGTCTTTCCTCACATTCGTCGGGTCGCGCGGCGGACCCAAGGATTTCGCCGGCGACCGGATAGAGGGATTCCCGGGCGGGCGCAACAGTCATGGGGCCTCAGGCGGGCCTTCAGGCCGGCTGGCCGCAACGTAACCGAAAGGAATTGCGCGATGCGCGAGGGAATCACGCCCCCCACGATGGCCCATTACCGGGCCTATCGCTTCACGCCGGCGATCCGCGCGGGCGGGTTGCTGCACCTGTCGGGCCAGCTGGGGCTGGCCTCGCTGACCCCGCCGGAGCTGGCGCGGGGCGCGGCGGGCCAGATCGCCGCGGCCTTCGACCTGCAGGCGCAGGTGCTGGCCGAGGCCGGCCGCGGCTGGGACGCGGTGGTGGAGATCATGTCCTTCCACGTCGTGGGGCCCGAGGGCGGGCTGCCCGCGCAGATGCCGCTGATGATGGAAGCCATCGGGCAGAGATTCGCCGAGCCCTGCCCCGCCTGGACCGCCGTCGAGGTCGCCGGCCTCGCCCTGCCCGGCGCCCTGGTCGAGATCCGCATGACGGCGCTGGCCTGAAACGGAAGCGGGGGGCCGAAGCCCCCCGCCCGTCGTCTCAGCGGCCGCCCGAGAGCGCCACCACGGTCTTCCACAGCTCCCCGCCGCCGCCGGCGATGGCGGCGCGGCCGAGCCGCTCGGACCAGGCGTTCTCGTCGCCCGCCTCGTCGCGCCACTGCCACAGGCGCCGGGTGGTGTGGTGGAGCATGTGCTCCTCGGTCACGCCGATGGCGCCGTGGACGGCGTGGGCGACGGCCGCGACCGGCGCCACCGCCAGCCCCGCGCGGATCTTGGCGACCGCGGCGGCCTGCCAGGAGGGGGCCTCGTCCATGCCGCGCAGCGCGAGCTGGACGGCGGCCTTGGCGGCCGCAGCCTCGCCGGCCTGCTCGGCCACAAGGTGCTGGATCGCCTGGAACTTTCCGATCGGCCGGCCGAACTGCACGCGGGTGTTGCCGTAGTCGATGGACTCGGCCAGCGCGTGGTTGATCGCCCCCGCCATCTGCCCCGCGCGCACCACCGCCAGCGCCGCGGGCAGCGCCTCGCCGCCCATCGGGGCGGGCGCGGAGGCGAGCGGCGTGGCGCCGGCGAACTCCACCAGCAGGCGCGGGTCGCGGCCGATGGTGGGCAGGGCCCGGCCCTCGGGGATCTCCAGCAGCACCAGCCGGGCGGCCTCGCCCTCGCCGGCGGTGGCCAGGACCTGCGCGCCGGGACGGCCGAAGGGAATCACCGCCGTGCCGGAGACGGCGTCCCCCGACAGCGCCAGGCGGTCCCAGGTGGCCAGCGGCACGTCCTCGGGGACCTCCATCCCGGCCGCCGCCATCGCCCAGCCGGCGGCCATGCGCTCGGCCAGCGGCAGCGGGGCGGCGAAGCGGCCCAGCGACTCGAGCACTCCGCCGATCTCGGACCAGGCGAGACCGGCGCCGCCGGCCTCCTCCGGAACCAGCGCGAGGGTCAGGCCCAGGGCCTCCACTTCCTCTTCCAGCGCCGTGGCGGGCTCTCCGGCCTCCACCTTGCGCAGGAGCTTCGCGTCGACCTTCTGCGCGAACAGCCGGTCGAGCTGGTCCGCGAGCAGGGTCGCGGTGTCGGTGTCCAGGCTCATCGCAGACCCATCCCCTTGGCCATGATGCCGCGCATGATCTCGCGGGTGCCGCCGCGCAGGCTGAAGGTGGGCGCCTGCTGCGCCACCGCGGCCCGCATCTCGGCCAGCTCCCCCTCGACCGCGCCGGGGAAGGCCCCGGGCGCGAGGTCGCGCACCATCTCGGGCATCCGCTGTTCCAGCGTCACGCCGACTTCCTTGATCACCGCGGCCTCCTGGGCCGGGTCCTCGCCGCGGTCGAGCATGCCGGCGGTGCACACCGACATCTCGCGCAGCGCCGCCAGCTCGGCGACCGTGCGGCCGATCTCGCGCGCAGCGAGGCGGTCCGCGCCGTCCTTCGCCACCTCGTCCACCAGCAGCGGCATCAGCGGGAAGGCCGAGAGGAACCGGTCGGGGCCCGAGCGCTCGAACGCCAGCTCAGACATGCCCTGCGCCCAGCCGGCGCCCTCGACGCCGACCAGCGCGTCGGGGCCGAGCTGCACGTCGTCGAAGGTGACCTCGTTGAAATGCGCCTCGCCGGTCATGTCGGCGATCCGGCGGATCTCGACGCCGGGCAGCGACAGGTCCACCAGCACCTGGCTCAGCCCCTTGTGCCGGTCGTCCGGCCCGCCCGAGGTGCGCACCAGCGCGATCATCGCCTGGGCGTGGTGGGCGTTCGTCGTCCAGATCTTGCGCCCCGACAGCCGCCAGCCGTCGCCGTCGCGGGTGGCGCGGGTGCGCACCGAGGCGAGGTCGGAGCCCGAGTCGGGCTCCGACAGGCCGATGCAGAACGTGGCCTCGCCCGAGCAGATCAGCGGCAGCCATGTCTTCTTCTGGGTCTCGGTCCCCACCCGCAGGATCAGGGGGCCGGACTGGCGGTCGGCGATCCAGTGCGCGCCGACGGGGGCGCCGGCGGCCAGCATCTCCTCGATCACCACGTAGCGCTCGAGCGCCGAGCGTTCATGACCGCCGTATTCCTTGGGCCAGGTCATGCCGATCCAGCCCCTGGCGCCCACGGCCTTCGAGAACTCGCGGTCGAGCCCGGTCCAGGAATGGCCGATCTTCCACGGGGTGAACTTCGGGGTCCACTCGGCGAGGAATTCGCGCACCTCGGCGCGCAGCTGCGGTTCGACCTGCGGCATCTGCACCGGGTCGAACCGGAAAGGCGATGACATGAGCGTCTCCTCTCTCGGCGTCCGCGCGGGGCGCGGGCGCAGTCTCTGCCGTCTCGTTGCGGCGCTCTCTCGGGGGAGGGGCCGGGCGGCGGTCGGCGCGTAGTGTCGGACAAAAAAATGCGGGGGTCCAGTGGGGGCAAGCTGGCGCGACGTTCCGCCATGCGGTATCGGCAACCGCTCGAGCGAGGCGCCGTGCCGAGCAGCGACCTGCTCCGCTCACGCGAAAGTGGACAACCGGGGGCGTATCGGACAAGGCTTCGGGAAGATCACGCAAGGAGAGCCCATGTCCAGGAACGCCGCCGCCGGAGAGTCCGAGGACAAGACCGCATCCGCGCCGGTCTCCTCCCGCTCGGCCGTGCCGCTCGACCTGGACGGCGAGCAGTCCGAGCGCCTGGCCCATGACCGCAAGTTCGTCTGGGCGCTGGCCCGCGGACTGGAGATCCTGCGCGCCTTCTCCGCCCGGCCGGCGCCGCTGGGCAACTCCGAGCTCGCCGAGATCACCGGCCTGCCCAAGGCCACGATCACCCGGCTGACCCACACGCTGACGGAACTCGGCTACCTGCGCCTGATCCGCCGGCTGTCGAAATACGAGCCCACCGCGGCGCTGCTGACGCTGGGCTACCCCGTGATTTCCTCTCTGCGGGTGCGCCTCGTGGCGCGCGAGCCCATGCAGAAGCTCGCCAACGACGCCGAGATGTCGATCGCGCTGGGCGCGCGGGACCGGCTGGGGATGATCTACGTCGACGCCTGCCACCCGGCGACGGTGTCCACGATCCGGCTGGACGTCGGCAACCGCGTGGACCTTGCGACCACCGCGCTGGGGCGGGCGTTCCTCGCCGGCATCGCCGACGCCGACCGCGAGTTCATCTTCGAACGCCTGGCCCGCAAGCTGGGGGACAAGTGGCCCGACCTGCGCGCGCGCATCCTCGAGGCCAAGGCCCAGGTGGACGAGCGCGGCTTCTGCGTCGCCGACGGCGAGTGGCAGTCCGACATCCGCGCCGTGGCCGTGCCCGTGGTCTCGCCCGACAAGACCGAGGCCATGGCGATCAACGCCGCCGGCCCCGGCTTCCTCGCCACCCGCGAGAAGTTGGAGACCGAGGTCGGCCCCCGGCTGGTGCACCTGGGGCGGTCCATCGCCCCGATGCTCAGCCGCTGAGATCCCCGCCGGGGGCGCCCCCCGGCCGAAGAGCGAAAGCGCGCCGGGCGAACCCGGCGGCGAAGGAGGAGAGCCCATGAAGGACCACCAGGAGGGCCCGGTCGAGCCGGGCGCCGACGATCCCGTCTGCGTGACCCAGCGGATCGGCGCGACGGCGCTGGTCTGGATCAACGATCCCAAGCGGCGCAACCCGCTGTCGATGGCCCTGCGCCCGGCGCTGATCCAGGCGATGGCGGATGCGCAGGCCGACCCGGAGGTCCGCGCCGTGGTGCTGGCGGGCGCCGGCGGCTGCTTCTCGGCGGGCGGCGACATCTCGACGATGAAGGGGATCACCGCCGCCTCGGGCCGCGCGCGGCTGCAGGACGTGCACCGGCTGGTGAAGATCGTGCAGGGCGGCACCAAGCCGGTGATCGCCGCGGTCGAGGGCTATGCGGTGGGCGCCGGCCTCTCCATCGCCGCGATGTGCGACATGGTGGTGGCCTCGTCCGAGGCGAAGTTCTCGCTGCCCTTCGGCAAGCTGGGGCTGATGCCGGACCTGGGCGTGTTCCACACCCTGCCCGCGCGCATCGGCATGGGCCGCACCAAGCTGCTGGCGATGACCGGGCGCACCATCGACGCGCAGACCGCCGCCGACTGGGGCCTGGTCGAGGAGCTCTGCGCGCCCGGCGAGGCGGTCGCGAAGGCGCTCGCCATGGCCGAGGAGGTCGCCCGCTGCGCGCCGCTCTCGGTCGCCACCTCCAAGCAGACGCTGGCGCGGGGCCCGATGAGCCTCGACGACATGCTCTCGGCCGAGGCGGACACCCAGGCGCTGCTGTTCTGCACCGACGACGTGAAGGAGGGCGTGGCCGCCTTCCTCGAAAAGCGCCGCCCCGACTTCAAGGGCGCCTGAGCGCGGCGGAGGCGCCCGCGCGGCGCCTCCCCTCCCCTCTCCCTTTGCGCGCAGGCGCGGCCCGGCGCGCGGGGGACGCGGGGGAATCGCGCGGCCTCGGCGGCTTTCCGCGGGGGCCTCGCTTGCGCGGCGGTTGGGGCGCGCCTATGGTCTCGCCATGACCCGAAAGCCCCTCATCGTCGGTCTCGGCGGCACGCTCCGCGACTTCTCCTCGACCGAGAAAGCCCTTCGCATCGCCCTCGACGCCGCCGAGGCGGAGGGCTGCGAGACGGTGCTGATCGCCGGCCGCGCGCTGGACCTGCCCCCCTACTCGCCCGAGGACGCGCATCGCAGCGACGAGGCCAGCCGGATGATCGACGCGATCCGGCGCTCGGACGGGGTGATCCTGGGCTCTCCCGGCTATCACGGCGGCATGTCGGGGCTGGTGAAGAACGCCATCGACTACATCGAGGACCTGCGCACCGACGCGCGCCCCTACCTCGAGGGGCGGGCCGTCGGCTCGGTTGCCACGGGCGGCGGCTGGCAGGGGGCGGTGACCACGATGAACGCGCTGCGCGACGTGGTGCATGCGCTGCGCGGCTGGAACACGCCGCTGGGCGTGGCGGTGAACACCGCCGAGCCG
>CAXGVP010000274.1:0-5596 GCA_964013055.1 uncultured Albimonas sp. | reverse complement strand
TCCATCACCGCCTTCTGGGTGGTGATGTCGAGGCCGGTGGTCGGCTCGTCCATGATCAGCAGCTTGGGGTCGCAGGCCAGCGCGATGGCGCACACGATCCGCTGGCACATGCCGCCCGACAGCTCGAACGGATAGGCGTCGTAGCGGGCGGCCGCGTCGCGGATCTTCACGGCCTCCATCGCCTCGATGGCCCTGGCGCGGGCGTTCTGGGCGTCGGCGCGGGCGTGGCGGCGCAGGACGTCCTCGATCTGATGTCCAACCTTGCGGATCGGGTTCAGGGCGGCGCGGGGGTTCTGGAAGATCATCGAGATCTCGCGGCCGCGCAGGGTCTGCATCTCGCGCTCCGAGGCGCGCTTGAGGTCGACGCCGGAATAGACCGCCTCGCCCGCCTTGATCCGCCCGCCGGCGTCGAGGATGCGCATCAGGGCGTAGGAGGTGACCGACTTGCCGGATCCGCTCTCGCCGACGATGCCCAGCGTCTCGCCCTCGGCGACCTCGAAGGAGACGCCGCGCACCGCGTTCACCTCTCCGCGCCTGGTGCGGAAGGAGACGGCGAGGTCCTTGATGGTGAGCATGCTCAGGTTCTCCGGCTACGTGCGGCGTCTGGGGTCGACCATGTCGCGCAGACCGTCGCCCAGCAGGTTGAAGGTGAAGACCGCGAACATCAGGCAGAGGCCGGGGAAGATCGCCAGCCACCACTCGCCCGAGACGATGAAGTTGGCGCCCTCGGCGACCATGATCCCCCACTCGGCGGTGGGCGGGCGCACGCCCAGGCCGATGAAGCTCAGCCCGGCCGCGTTCAGGATCGCCCAGCCCAGGTTCAGCGAGACCTGCACCATCATCGGGGGCAGGGCGTTGGGGAAGATGTGCATCGCCAGCACCCGCACGTCGGTGTTGCCCGCCAGCTTGGCGGCGAGCGCGAAGCCGGCGTCGCGGCGGATGTTGACCTCGGCGCGGACCAGGCGGGCGTAGAAGGGCACGTTGATGATGGCGGTGGCGTAGACGATGTTCTCGATCGTGTTGCCGAGCGCGGCCACGATGCCCATGGCGAGCACGAACAGCGGGAAGGCCATGATCGTGTCGAGCACCCGGCTCAGCGCCACGTCGAGCCACCCGCCCCAGTAGCCGGCGGCGGCGCCCAGGACCGAGCCGATCACGAAGCTCAGCGCTACCGCCGCGACCGAGATCAGCAGGTCCAGCCGCGTCGCCACGATGGCGCGGGAGAACACGTCGCGCCCGAGGTTGTCGGTCCCGAACCAGTGGGCGGCGGAGGGCGCCTGCAGCGCCGCCGAAGCGTTGGTCGCCAGCGGATCGTAGGGAACCAGCGACGGCCCCAGCACGGCGGCGACCATCAGCACCGCGAACATCGCGAAGGCCAGCAGCGTCACCGGGTTGTCGCGCAGCACATAGATCACATGATCCAGCGCGCCCCTGGTCTTCACCGGCGGGGCCGCGGGCTCCGCCGCGGTCGGGATCTCGGACATCACGGTCATTTCGCATCAAACCCAATGCGGGGATCGATCATCGAATAGGCGAGGTCGATCACCAGGTTGAGGGCGACGAACAGGAGCGCCATGCACAGCACGAACCCCTGCACGGCGGCGTAGTCCGAGGCGACCAGCGCCTCGACCGCGTAGGAGCCGATGCCGGGCCAGGCGAAGACCTTCTCCACCAGCACGTTGGCGCCGAGCGTGAAGCTGAACACCATGCCCAGCGTGGTCACCACCGGCAGCAGCGCGTTGCGGAACGCGTAGCCGAACAGAACCTTGCGCGACGTCAGTCCCGCCGCCCGCGCGGTGCGGATGTAGTCCGACGACAGGGCCGAGAGCATCGCCGCCCGCGTCATCCGCGCGATGGGGGCCAGCGTGAACAGGGCCAGCGTCGCGGCGGGCAGGATCAGCTGGCGAAGGGCGGCGAACCAGGTCTCGGCGTCGCCCGCCAGGGCCGCGTCGATCAGGAAGAAGCCGGTGACGGACGGCGGCTCGAGATAGATGAAATCCAGCCGGCCCAGCGGCGAGGGCGCCCAGCCGGTGAGGTAGTAGAAGACGTAGATCAGGGCGACGCCGGTGAAGAAGGTCGGCAGGCTGACGCCCGCCGTCACCAGCAGCCGGCAGGCGTGGTCGATCCAGCTGCCCGGCCGGGTGGCGGCCAGCACCCCCAGCGGCACGGCGATGCCGCAGGAGACGATCAGCGCCACCAGCGTCAGCTCCAGCGAGGCCGGCAGCCGGCGGGCGAGTTCGTCGAGCACCGGCTGCCCGGTGGAGAGCGACTGGCCCAGGTCCCCCTGGGCCAGCTGCATCACATAGAGGCCGAACTGCTCGGGCATCGAGCGGTCGAGGCCGAGCTCGGCCCGGACCTGCGCGATGGACTCCGCATCCGCCGCGTCCCCGGCGAAATAGGCCGCGGGGTCGCCGGGCAGGGCGCGGGTCAGCAGGAAGCTGACCAGCACCACGCCGAAGATCACCGGCAGCGCCTGCGCGAGGCGCGCGCCGACCGCTCGCAGGCGCCGGGCCATCGGCTTACGCCTTCGCCAGCTTGCGGGCGTCGAGCTCGCGGTGGAACCAGTACTCGTAGCCCGTGGCCCCGTTCATCGCGACCGAGAGCGCCGGCTGCCACAGCGGGATGCGGGGCAGGTCCTCGAAGGCGATCTCGATCATCCGCTTGATCTTGGGGGCGTAGTCGGGGTCCTCGACCGCCAGGTGCAGGGTCTCGCCGACCAGCGTCTCGATCTCCTCGTTGCGGTAGTTCGAGGCGTTGAACAGATGCCCGTCGAGATAAGCCCAGAAGAAGTAGTAGCAGGGATAGTTCAGCCAGCCGCCGAAGGTCTCCAGCGCCAGGGGCAGGCGCTTTTCAACCAGCGAGGCGGTGCGCCAGTTGGCGCCGGGGATCTTGTCGATCTCGGTCTTGATCCCGAGCTTGGCGAGGTTCTCCTGGATCAGCAGGGCCGCGGGCTCCATCCAGTCGGACTGGCCGAGGTCGATGGAGAACGGGACCTCGAAGCCGGAGGCGAAGCCCGATTTCTCGAGATGCGCCTTGGCCTTGTCCATGTCGAACGCATAGGGGCTGGGCTGCGGCCAGGAGATGTCGTCGACCGTGGGCGTCCCGCCCCACATCGGCACGCCGCGCCCGTAGGCGGCGGCCTTGAAGATTTCTTCATACGGGATCGCGTAGGCGACGGCCTTGCGCACGTCGGGGTCGGTGAAGGGTTCGAAGTTGGTGTTCAGCGTCACGCAGTAGATCGCGTTCTCGATGGGGGTCGAGTAGACCTCGACCTCGCCGTCCAGCTCCGAGGCGTCCTTGTTGGGGATGTTCCACGACATCTGCACGTCGCCGCGCTCGATCAGCGCGCGGCGGGTGGCCTGGCTCGGCACCTCGCGCAGCACCACGCGCTTGGCGCCGGGGAGCTCTCCGCCCGTCCACAGGTCGTTGCGCTCGTAGACCAGCTGCTGGCCGGGGTCCCAGCGGACCACCTTGTAGGCGCCCGAGCCGATGGTGTTGAGGTGCACGAACTCCATCGCCCAGGGGTCGTCCTCGGTGACGTGCTCCTTGGCGATCTTCGCGTTCAGCACGAAGGGCACCGGCACCGCGAGGTCGGGCAGCGACAGCTTCGAGGGCTGGTCGAGCTTCACCACGAAGGTCTTGTCGTCGATCGCCTCGAACTGGTCCGGCCGCTCCAGCCCGCCGGCCTTCATCTGCACGGTGGGGAAGCCGCCGACGCTGACGGCGCGGTCGAAGGACCACTTCACGTCCTGCGCGGTGACAGGCGAGCCGTCCTGGAACACCGCCTCGTCCTTGATCTTGAAGGTGATCGTCTTGCCGTCGTCGGAGAACGTCCAGCTCTCGGCCAGCTCCGGCACGATGGTCGAGTAGTCGTAGGAGAGCGAGCCGTCGGGCATCGTCTTGGTCCCGAAGCTGACCAGCCGGTCATAGCAGTTCACCGCCACCTGGTAGCTCGGCCGGTTGGTGCCCGTGCGGTGCAGGTCGAGGCTGTTGATGGTCTGGCCCATCACCACCACCACCACGTCCTCGCCCGCGGCCTGCGCCGGCATGAACTTCAGGAACGGCAGCGACGCCGCGCCCAGGGCGACGGTCCCACCCTTCAGAAAACCTCGCCGGCTCGTGTCCAGGCCCATGGTCGCTCTCCTTGTCGGTCGTGGGGGATTCGCGGCCTTCTGCCGGACCGCGCCTGCGCAAAAGCCTGCGCGGGAGGAGTGATCGCATCCATTGCTATTTTCGCAGACATCCGCTTCCCTATTTGCAGCAGTCGGCCGCCGCCCGTCGCGCAGGGGCCGGAGGGGGGCGCCGACCGGCGCAGGCAGCGGATGAGAGACGGCAGCGGATGAGAGCCAGAAGTCAGGCGGTGCGGCGCGCCATCGAGCGGGCGCGCAGGGAGGCCGCCGCCCCGCCTTTTCGCGACGGCGACCAGCGGGTCGCCCATGGCACGCCGCATATGCGCTTCATGCTGCCGGCGGGGGCGGTCTTCTTCGGCCTGGGCGCCGTCTTCGGCCTGTCGCAGGCGCCGGTGGAAGGGTGGGCCTGGGTCAGCCTTGCCTTCGTGCCGGTGTGCGCCTGGGGCTGGCTGGAGCGCGGGCGCATGACGCTGCGGTGGGACGCGCGAGGGGTCGAGCGGCGCTCATCCCTGTGGAGGCCGATGCGCTTCGACTGGGCGGATCTGCGCGAGGTTCGGGGCGCAGGCGCCGACCGCGATCACCGGCTTGTCTTCGCCGACGGGAGGGCGCTGCGCGTCCCCGCCGGCCTGCGCGGCCGAAACGCCCTGGTCGACCATGCCCGCGCGGTCCTCACCGCGCGGGAGGCCGCCTGATGCGCCATCTGCAGACCCTGCGCCTGATCGAGGCGGTGGCCCGCGCCGGCTCGATCCGCAAGGCGGCGGAGGACATGGCGATCACCTCCTCGGCCCTCAACCGCCGCATCACCGGCTTCGAGGACGAGTTCGGCTACCCGATCTTCGAGCGTCTGCCGCGGGGCGTGCGCCTCAACCCGGCGGGAGAGCTGCTGATCCAGCACATCCGCGCCCAGACCTCGGACCTCGAGCGGGTGCGCGGCCAGGTGGCGGACCTCTCGGGGGAGCGCCGCGGCCATGTCTCCATCGCCTGCTCCCAGGCGCTGCAGCCGTATTTCATGCCCGAGCAGATCTCCGCCTACCGCCGCGAGCATCCGGGGGTCAGCTTCTCGGTGCATGTGCGCGACCGCGCCTCGGCCGAGGAGGATCTGTCCAATTTCCGCTCCGACCTCGCGCTGGTGGTGGAGCCGGTCTACCTCGCCGAGTTCGAGGTGCTGTTCGCCCTGCAGCAGCCGATCCACGCGGTGATGGCGGCCGATCACCCGCTGGCCTCGCGCCCCGAGCTGCGGCTGCGCGACTGCCTCGCAGGGCCGCATGTGGTGCCGACCTCGCCCTACGGGGTGCGGCACCTGCTGGAGATCTCGGTGCGCGGCCGCTCGATGCGGCTCAGCCCCTCGCTGGAGGCCGACAGCTTCGAGTTCATGCGCCACTACGTCCTGCACGAGGGCGCGGTGGGCTTCCAGATCCCGGTGGGGCTGAAGGACGGGGCGGACGTGGTCTCTCGGCCCAAGATCG
>CAXGVP010000273.1:0-5602 GCA_964013055.1 uncultured Albimonas sp. | reverse complement strand
CTCGGCCTGCGCGACGGCCAGCGCCGCGCGCTCGGCCCCGTCGTCGAGCGTGGCCAGCGGCGCCTCGGCCTCCACCGGGTCGCCGTCGCGGAACTGGATGCCGGTGATCCGGCCGCCGACGGCGAAGCGCAGCTCGACCGAGCGCAGCGCCCGGCCGGTGCCCACCGCCGAGACCACGCGCTCGACCTCCCCGGCGGTCGCCTGCGCCACCACCACGCCGGGGGCGGGGCGGGCGCGCTGGGCCTGCTCGGTCGCCGGCTGCTCGGACTGCTGGTGGATGAACCAGCCGGCGCCGCCGGCGAGCACGGCGAGGACGAGAAGCTGCTTTGCGATCGAGGCCATTCACCGGGTCCGGAAAGTCGACGGGCGCCGGTCCGGCGATTCCGGCAGGCGTCGGCGCGACTCAAGCGCGGGATGCGGCGGGGCGGCAAGCGCATTCTTCGTGACGCGTCTTCGCATTCGCGCGAGGGCCGGTCCCGCCCGGGCCGGGCGCGACTCACCCGTTCGCGGGACCGGGCGGCGCCGATGGCTCCGCAGAGGCCCCCGGCCGGGGCGGGGAATGAAATTTCCCTCAACGGAAAGGGCGCTTGTCTGGCCCATGCCAAGCCCTTGCTGCAATGCCTCTTTCGATCTGAATTCACGCGTCGCGACTCGGCCGCATTCACTCTGATTTGTAAAAGACGGCCGCTTCAAGGCATTTCATTTTCCGTTAATCGGGGATATGAAGACCTCGTAAGTCGTGTTGTCGAGTACCGCGGCGACGCTCGGTTCGATCAGGGGCAGGTCGGACCTGACGCGTCGCATCGCGAATTTTCAAGCGTCAGCGTCAGTGAGTCGAGTACGCACCGCCGGGGGGGTCCCGGTGGCGCTGGGGACATGCGCGCGCTTGCCTTTTCTGAACGGGATGTGGCGCCGCATAGCGATCACGGGGATCTGCTGTGACCTACGGCTATTCTTACAACGGCTCCGGTTCGGGGTCTTATTCGGGCTATTCCAAGAGCTACGGCGGGTCCTCCTGGGGCGGCAAGAGCTCCTCCTCCTGGGGCGGCAAGGACGACTGCGGCTCGAGCGACAAGGGCGGCTCGTCGTGGAACGACAAGGGCGGCTCGTCGTGGAACGACAAGGGCGGCTCGTCGTGGAACGACAAGGGCGGCTCCTCCTGGGGCGGCAAAAGCGGCTCCTCCTGGAACTCCAAGGACGACTGCGACTGGGGCTACAAGAGCGGCTCGTCGTGGAACGACAAGGGCGGCTCGTCCTGGGGCGGCAAGGGCTCCTCGAACGACAAGGGCGGCTGCGACTGGGGCTACAAGAGCGGCTCCTCCTGGGGCGACAAGGGCGGCTCCTATTGGGGCGACAAGGGCGGCAAGGGCGACTGCGGCCCCGATGAGACTCCGCCCTTCGACCCGGGCGATGCCACCGACGCCTCGTGCCACTTCACGCTCGAGCTCGACGGCCTGATCCTGGAGGTCACCGTCACCGAGATGGAGAACGGCTCGCTCCGCTTCGACATCGAGACCGCCGACGAGAGCGCCCAGATCGGCGACATCCGCGGCCTGTTCTTCAACGTGAAGGACTCGGTCGAGGGCAATCTCGCGATCTACGGCGACGACGTCACCGAGTCGAAGTTCGGCCACGAGTCGATCAACGACATGGGCAACGGCGTGAACGTGAAGGGCACGGGCACGGCCTATGACGTGGGCGTCGAGTTCGGCACCCCCGGCCAGTCCGGCGACGACTTCCAGTCGACCACCTTCTATCTCGCGAATCTCGACGGGGCGCTGACCCTGGACGACCTCGCCAACCAGGACGTCGCGGCGCGCCTGACCTCGGTCGGCTCCGGCGACTGCCGCGAGGACTCGCTCAAGATCGTCGGCAACACCGGCGATCTGGACTGCGGCGACACCTTCAACAACGCCTCCCCGCCGGCGCCCGAGAACGACGTGGCCTCCGTCTGCGCGGGCGACGAGGTGACCATCGACGTCCTGGCCAACGACACCGACCCGGGCGAGACCGACTTCGGCCCCGAGGACAACTGGGGCCTGACGATCGCCGCGGTCTTCACCGCCGAGGGCGCCCAGTACTTCGCCGACATCCCCGAGGGCGAGTGGATCGAACTCGACAGCGGCGCCCGCGTCTCGCTGGTCGACGGCGAGCTGGTCTATGACTCCGCGAGCGTCGGCAGCAACCTGCTGATCGGCCAGTCGACCACCGACTCGTTCGACTACGCGGTCTTCGATTCGGACGGCGCGCCGAACTTCGCCACGGTGAGCGTGACCATCGGCGGCTCGCTGAACCTGGTCGAGACCATCGACAACAGCGCCCCGATCGAGGCCTTCGTCGACCTGCTGGGCCTGCCCAGCGGCGGCGGCATCAACGGCGCGCTGGACTTCGCCGGCGATTTCGCCGGGCTGACGGGCGGCTACACGCAGATCTACTGCATCGACCGCGACCGTCCGCTGAACACCGCGCCGACCGACGTGCTGGTCTACAACAGCGTCGACGCGGACGGCCTGCCGACCACCTCGTTCGACGGCGGCTCCTTCGTGGACAAGCCCGAGAACCTCGACCTGGTGAACTGGATCCTGAACCAGGGCTTCGAGGCGAGCTACAGCTACAACGACATCCAGAGCGCGATCTGGCAGCTGGTCGACGACCGCGGCGGCATCGACACCAACTGGTTCGAGGCCGGCGTGCAGATCAGCGCCGCGGCGCAGGAGATCGTGGACGCGGCCGAGGCCAACGGCGAGGGCTTCATCCCCGACGGCGAGTTCGGCCACAAGGTCGGCATGATCTTCCAGCCGGTCTCCGGCAGCGAAGAGGCCGGCTATGCCTCGAATGGCCAGATCTTCATCGCGGCCTTCCAGCTCGAGGACTGCGATCCGGACATGCTGATGATGTGAACGCGCGGCCCGGCCGGAAGGAGCGCGCTTCTTCCGGCCGGATCGTTAATCTGTTGCAGTGCAAGATTCGCCCTTGCGATCTGCAACGTGAACGGCGACGATGTCGTCAAGTCGCGAAACGTGGGACGTGGGGGTCCAACCAAATGCGCTTTTTCATGATGGGTCTGATCGCGCTGCTGGGGCTTTGCCCGCTCGCAGCCAGCGCGTTGGCCATCAACGACTACACGATCATCATTCCGGACACGGTGAACTCGGGCCCCGGCATCCAGGACGGCGCCTCGGATCCGCTCGACGGACGCTGGGTGGATTTCTGTCAGTCGACCTGCTTCGACGGCGCGATCTCGACCTGGAGCCTGGTGAACGACAACGACTCCCCGTATTCGATCTCGGTCACCGGCGGCATCGACAACCTCAACGATCCGTCGACCGACTACGAAAACTTCTTCATGTACGTCGGCAACGCGGACACCTACGCGGCCAGCACGATCCGGTGGGTTCTGCTGCCCACGACCGGCGTCGCCTCGAACCTCACCACGCCGCAGGTCTCGTCCGCCGTCAGCCTGATCATCCCGGCGAACACGACCTACTACGTGGTCGCGACGTACGACTCGGCCAAGACCGCGGACTTCGTGGAAGTCGGCCTTTCCGACGCCACCCCGATTCCCCTGCCCGCGGCCCTGCCGCTGCTGGCGGCCGGCGTCGGCGGCCTGGCGCTGGCGGGGCGGATGCGCCGCCGCGGCTGAAGCCGCGCCGCCTCCGGGCCTCGCCCTGCAATACGCCCGCCCCGTTCCACGGGGCGGGCGTTTCGTTTTGCGCGGCGTCCGGCGCCCAAGGGGGTTGCGCCGGCCCCGGTCGAGGGGCTTATCTGTGACGCCCGGACGGGACCGTTTCCACGACGGCCGTCCGACCCGAACAAGGAGAGCGATGTGGAACTCAAGGGGTCTCGCGTCATCGCCGCGCCCCGCGCCGCCGTCTGGCTGGCGCTGAACGACCCGGACGTTCTGGGCGCCTGCATCCCCGGCTGCCAGGAGCTGACCGGCTCCCCCGAGGACGGCTTCGCGGCGACCGTCGTCCAAAAGGTCGGCCCGGTGAAGGCGACCTTCAAGGGCGAGGTCACGCTCGAGGACGTCGTCGAGGGCGAGAGCTACAAGATCGTCGGCGAAGGCAAGGGCGGCGCCGCCGGCTTCGCCAAGGGCGGCGCCGCGGTGAAGCTGACCGAGCTGAGCGAAACCGAAACCCAGCTCGACTACGACGTCGAGGCGAAGGTGGGCGGCAAGCTCGCGCAGCTCGGCTCGCGCATCATCGACGGCTTCGCCAAGCAGATGGCCGACAAGTTCTTCGGCAACTTCCAGAAGGTGGTCGAAGGCGGCGGCGAGGAACAGGCCGGTCCCGAGGACATGCTCGAGGCCCCGGCCGAGGAGAAACGCGGCTGGCTCAAGAAGCTGATCGGCTGAGCGCCGGTCGGCGGGCAGGGCCCGACGCGGATACGAGCGAGCGAAAACGCCAGCAAGACGGGGAGAACGCGGCGATGCCGACGATTTCGATGACGGTGAACGGCAAGACCGTTTCCGGCGAGGCGGAGGGGCGCACCCTCCTGGTCAACTTCCTGCGCGAAGAGCTCGGGCTGACCGGGACCCACGTGGGCTGCGACACCTCCCAGTGCGGCGCCTGCACCATCGACGTGAACGGGCAGAGCGTGAAGGCCTGCACCATGTTCGCGGCCGAGGCCGAGGGCGCCCAGGTGACCACGATCGAGGGGATGGCCAATCCCGACGGCTCGCTGGGCGTGATCCAGCAGGCCTTCCAGGACAACCACGGCCTGCAGTGCGGCTTCTGCACCCCGGGCATGGTGATGACCGCCGCCGACCTTCTGAAGAACAACCCGAACCCTTCCGAAAAGGAAGTGCGGGAGTATCTGGAAGGCAACCTGTGCCGCTGCACGGGCTACCACAACATCGTCAAGTCGATCCTCGCCGCCGCCGCCACGCTGCGCGGCGAGCAGGTCGCGGCCGAGTAAGGGGGACGCGCAGATGTATGCCTTCGATCTCGTCAAACCGACGTCGCTTTCCGAGGCCATCGAGGCCCTGCAGGCCGACGAGGCGCAGCCGCTCGGCGGCGGCCAGACCCTGATCCCGACGCTCAAGCAGCGCCTGGCGATGCCCTCTTCGCTGGTGAGCCTCGCCGGCATCGCCGAGCTGGTGGGCCTCTCCGCCTCCGGCGGGGTGCTGTCGGTGAAGGGCGCGACCACCCACGGGGCCGTCGCGGCGCAGACCGACTTCCCGGGCCTCGCCGGCCTCGCGGGCAAGATCGGCGACCCGGCGGTGCGTCACCGCGGGACCATGGGCGGCTCGATCGCCAACAACGATCCGGCGGCCTGCTACCCCTCCGCCGCGCTGGCCTGCGGGGCGACCATCGTCGCCACCGGCAAGGACGGCGTGCGGGAGATCGCGGCCGACGACTACTTCCAGGGCCTGTTCACGACGGCGCTGGAAGAGGGCGAGATCGTCACCGAGATCCGCTTCCCGATCCCCCAGGCCTCGAACTACCAGAAGTTCGAGCAGCCGGCCTCGCGCTTCCCGCTGGTGGGCGTGTTCGTCGCGAAATACGCCGACAAGGTGGGCGTGGCGGTGACCGGCGCCGGCGAGAACGGCGTCTTTCACTGGGAAGAGGCCGAGGCGGCGCTGGCGGGGGACTTCTCGCCC
>CAXGVP010000272.1:0-5615 GCA_964013055.1 uncultured Albimonas sp. | reverse complement strand
TCGCTCAGGCATCTTCAGCGACGGGCGGGTCCGGAGAACAGGCGCGGCTTGTTCTTGGGTGAGTTCCCGAAGCGCCCCTTCGCAGGCGCCAGCCTGCGCGCGCGGAACGCGCGCAAGCCAGGCCCGCCCGCAGGGCGCCTCCTCACCCGCTCCCGTCGCGATAGACCAGCGTCGCCTCCCCGGCCGCATCCCGCTCCGCCCGCGCGGTCAGCGCCGCGCGGTGGGGCGAGCGGACGCAGACCGGGTCGGTCGCCGCCGGATCCCCGGTGATCGCCATCGCCTGGCAGCGGCAGCCGCCGAAATCGCGGGCCTTGCGCTCGCACGACCGGCAGGGCTCCTGCATCCACTCGGTCCCGCGATAGGCGCGGAAGGCCGCCGAGTCCCGCCAGATCGCCCCCAGCGAGACCCCCGGCGCCCGCTCGAACCGCAGGCCGGGGAGCGTCTGGGCGGCATGGCAGGGCAGCACCGTCCCGTCCGGCGTCACGTTCAGCCCCGTCGTCCCCCAGCCGCCCATGCAGGCTTTCGGAAAATCGGCGTGGTGGTCGGCGGGCACGTAGTCGATGGCGAGCACGCCCTTCAGGCGGGCGCGGGCCTCGCGCACCACGCTTGCCGCGCGTTCGGCCTGGGCGCGGGTCGGCATCAGGGCGGCGCGGTTGAGGCTCGCCCAGCCGTGGAACTGGACGGTGGCGACCTCCAGCCGCCGGGCGCCCATCTCGACGGCCAGCGCGATGGTCGCCTCCAGCCGGTCGAGGTTCCGACGGTGCATCACCGCGTTCAGCGTCAGGGGGATGCCGCGGGCCGCCACCCAGCGCGCGGCCTGCATCTTTCGACCGAAGCCGCCGCGGTAGCCGCCGATCTCGTCGGCGCTGTCGGCGTCCACGCCTTGCAGCGACAGCTGGACGTGGTCGAGGCCGGCCGCCTCCAGCGCGTCCAGCCGCCGCTCGGTCAGGCCGATGCCCGAGGTGATGAGGTTCACGTAGAGGTCCACGGCCCGCGCAGCGCGGACCAGAGGTTCCAGGTCGCGGCGCGACAGCGGCTCTCCGCCGGAGAGGTGCAGTTGCAGCACCCCCAGCTCGGCGGCCTGGGCGAAGATCTCGGTCCACTGGGTGGTGTCGAGCTCGGCCGCCTTGCGGGTCAGCTCCAGCGGGTTGGAGCAGTAGGGGCAGGCCAGCGGGCAGCGGTGGGTCAGCTCCGCCAGCATCGCCAGCGGAGGGGGCGGCGCGGGGCGTGCGGCGGCGGCGGGGGCGAGGGCGGTCTCGGTCATCTCGCCTCCGCGATGCGGCGGTCGATCAGGGTCTGCAGGAAGGCGCGCGCGTCGGCGGCGATGCGCGCGGGGGGCGCGTCGAAGCGGGCGGCGAGGGCGGCGACGATGTCCGCAAAACTGCGCTCGCCGTCGGTCTCGGCCAGGATCGCGCAGCCCACGGGGTCGAGGCGCAGCACCCGCTCGGGCGCCAGCAGCACGTCGACGCCGCGCACCCGGTCGCGCTTCACCCGGACGCCGCGCAGCAGGCGGGGGCGGTGGTGGTCGGCGAGGCTCATGCCAGCCCCTCGCCCGGGGTCCAGGCGCCGGGAGGGATCCGGCCCTCGACATAGGCGCCCCAGAGCGCGTCGAGCTGCGTCCACAGCACGTCCGTCTTGAAGGTCAGCGCAGCGGCGGCGGCGTCCTGCTTCTCGGCCGTGTCGGCGTGGTCGAGCACCCAGGCCAGCCCGAAGGCCACGTCCCTGGGGGCCTCCGCCAGGCGGGTGCGGAAGTAGGACAGCGAGGTCTCGTCGGCGAAGGGGTAGTGGCGCAGCAGGCCCTCGATCCGGTCGGCGTGGATCTTGGGCGCGAACATCTCGGTCAGCGAGGAGGCCACGGCGTCCAGCAGGGGCATGTCGCGCACGAAGCGCACATAGGCCTCGACCGCGAAGCGGGTGGCCGGCAGGACGCCCTGCCCCGAGGCGACATAGGCCGGGTCCAGTCCCACGGCGCGGGCCAGCGTCAGCCAGCGGGCGATGCCGCCGGGGGCGCCCTCGGCGCCGTCGTGGTTCTCGATGCGGGATCGCCATTCGCGGCGCAGGGCGGGGTCCTCGACCCGGCTCATGAAGGCGGCGTCCTTCATCGGGATGCGGGACTGGTAGAACCAGCGGTTGATCACCCAGGCGCGCACCTCGTCGGGGGTGCACCCGCCCCCGTGCAGCCGGGCGTGGAACGGGTGGCGGTCGTGGTAGCGCGCGGCGCCGATGGCGCGCAGGCGGGCCTCGAAGGCCTCGCGCGACTGCGCCTCGCGGGGGGCGGGGAAGGATCCATCCATCATGCGCGGAACTCCATGCCGTCCTGGGCGAGGGTCCAGCCCGCCGCCTCCAGCGCCCGCCGCTCCGGCCCCTGGGGGAGGATCGCGGGGTTGGTGTTGTTGACGTGAACGTAGATGCGGCGGCCGATATCGAGGTCCGCCAGCGCCGCCATCGAGCCCCCGGGCCCCGACATCGACATGTGCCCCATGCGCCGCCCGGTCTTGGCGCCGAGGCCGAGGCGGATCATCTCGTCGTCGGCCCAGAGCGTGCCGTCGAAGAACAGCAGGTCGGCGCCCTCGATCCGGGCGGCGAGCGAGGGGGTCAGGCGGGCGCAGCCGGGGGCGATCACGGCGCGACGGCCGTTCGCTTCCAGGAGGAGGGCGACGGTCTGCTCGCCCTCGACATCGGTCTGGAGGGTGTCGGCGTCCCCCTCGAGATACAGCGGGACCTTGCCGGGGGCGGCGAAGAGGGTGGCGGTCAGGCCGGGGAGAAGCTCGAAGGGGGTTTCCAGGGCCGCCGTGCGGCGGGGGACCAGAGCCGGGTCGAGGGCGGAGAAGACGGGGTTGGCGGCGAGGGCATGGCCGATCTCTGCGGTGGACCACAGATCGAAGGACTGCTTCTCGCGCAGCGTCAGCAGGCCGCCGACGTGGTCGATGTCGCCGTTGGTGACCAGCACCGATTTCAGGGGCGACGTGCGCGGCCCGGTGGGGTGCAGGGCCGGGGTGGCGGCCATCTGCCGGCCGATGTCGGGCGAGGCGTTGACGATGGCCCAGTCCCGCCCGTCGGCCGAGACCGCCAGCGAGCTCTGCGTCATCGGAGGGATCCGCCCCGCCCGGGCCGCGTCGCAGTTGGCGCAGCCGCAGTTCCATTGCGGCAGGCCGCCGCCGGCCGCGGCGCCGAGCACGATGATCTCGAGTCCCGCCACGGCCGGCCGCTCCGCCTCAGAACAGTTCGTCGGCTTCCCGGTCTTCGGCCGGGAAGTACATGTTGATCTCCATCCCGCAGGCGATCTCGTCGATCTTGGGGGTCGTCCAGGCCATGGGTTCCTCCGCTGGTGCATCGCGATCCGGATATCTTCCGGACCCTGCGACAGTCTGGCGGAGGGGGGCGTCGCCGCAACGCGACCATGGTCGTAGGCGCACGGCGGGGAGCGGCGCGGGACGGTCCGGCCGCAGGCGCCCCGGGCTTGACCCGGGGCCTCTCGCGGCCCGCCACGGGCGCAGCGTCGGCCGGGTTCAGCCCCCCAGCAGGTCCAGCGCGCCGCGGAGCGCCGAGGCCGCGGCCATCGCCGCCAGCACCCCCAGCGCCACCCGCCGGTAACCCGCGTCGGAGGTGCGGGCGAAGAGGCGGGCGCCGGCCGACGTCGAGAGGATCAGCACCGGCAGGGCGCAGACGCCCAGGAACAGGACCCGCAGGTCCAGCACCCCGTTCCACACCAGCATCGGCGCGGCGATGATCGAGGTGGCGAAGAAGAACACCATCAGGCTCGCGCGCATCACCGCCGGCGGGCGGCCGCCGCGCATGAACCACACGATCGCCGGCGGACCCGCCATGGCCGCGAGGCCGCCGAAGAGGCCGGAGAGGACGCCGGTGGGAAGGGCGCCGCGGGAGGGCGGGGCCTCGCCCTCGGCCGCGGGGATCGGCGCCTTGCCGGGGCGGAGCAGCATCGCGAGGCCGATGCCGACGAGGGCGGCGATGGCCAGCCGCATGGCGGCCGGGTCGAGCCAGGCCAGCAGGGCCACGCCCGCGGGGGTGCCGACGACGGCGCCCAGCGACAGGCGGCCGACCGCGGGCCACTCGACCAGGCGGTGGACCTGCACCACGTCGCGGAAGCCGACCAGCGCCTGCATGCAGATCACCAGCGCCACCGCCTGCGCGGGGACCAGGAACATCGACAGCAAGGGCACCGCGGCCAGCGCGAAGCCGAAGCCGGTGAGGCCGCGGAGCACGCCTGCGACCGCGACCGAGAGGCAGGCGAGGACCAGGGTCCCCGCCTCCGGCGCGTGCTCGGCCCAGAGGGTCGTCAGGGCCTCCACGCCCTTACATGCCCGCCAGGACGATGGTCTTGTTGCGGGTGAAGTGGGCGAGCATCGCCTCCAGCGAGGCCTCCTTGCCCAGGCCCGAGCGGCCGAAGCCGCCGTAGGAGAGATTGGGCTGAATGGTCAGGTTCTGGTTCACCTGCACGTAGCCGGCGTTCACCCGGCGCGAGGCGTCGAGCGCGACGCCCAGGTCGCGGGTCCAGATCGTGGCGGCGAGGCCGTAGCGGGTGGCGTTGGCGGCCTCGATGACGGCCTCGTAGTCGTCCCAGGGCTGGATCACGCAGACCGGGCCGAAGATCTCCTCCTGCACGCAGGGGGAGTCCTCGGGCAGGCCCAGCAGCAGGGTGGGCTGCATGAAGAGGTCGGGGGCGACGCCCTCGGCCGGCAGCTTGCCGATCTTGAGGACGGTGGCGCCGGGGGTGGCCTCGGCGATCCCGACGTAGCGGTCGACGGTGGCCTTCTGGGTGGCGGAGACGATGGTGCCGACGTCGGTCGCCTCGTCCAGCGGGTCGCCGATCACCAGCGTCTCCAGCTTCGCCGAGAGGGCGGCGAGGAAGGCGTCGTAGAGCGAGCGGTGCACGTAGATGCGCGAGGCGGCGGTGCAGCTCTGGCCCTGGCGGGTGAAGCGCATGCCGCCGATGGCGCCGGTCACGGTCTTCTCCAGGTCCGCATCGGCGCAGACGATCATCGGGGACTTGCCGCCCAGCTCCAGCGACACCGGGATGATGCGGTCGGCGCCGGCGCCGTAGACGGTTTCTCCCACTTCCTCGGAGCCGGTGAAGGTGATCTTCGCGATTTTCGGGTGGTTGGTGAGGGGCGCGCCGCATTCGAGGCCGTCGCCGACGACCACGTTGACCACGCCCGAGGGCAGGACCTGGTCGAGGATGGCGGCGGCAGCCAGCGTGGCGAAGGGCGCCTCTTCCGCGGCCTTCACGACGACCGTATTGCCGGCGACCAGCGCGGGGGCGATCTTCAGCATCATCAGCACCAGCGGCACGTTCCACGGCAGGATCGCGGCGACGACGCCCAGCGGTTCCAGCGTGGTGACCGACAGGGTCTTCGGGTCGAAGGGGATCGTCTCGCCCTTCAGCTCGGAGCCGAGGCCGCCGTAGAACTCCAGCAGGTCGGCGGCGACGGCGAGCTCGCCCCGGCACTCGGTGCGGAGCGCCTTGCCGGTCTCGCGGGCCAGCAGGCGGGCGATGGGCTCGGCCTGGGCGGCGAGGCGGCGGCCGGCCTGCGCCACCAGCTTGCCGCGGGCGCGGGCGGGCATGGCGGCCCACGCCTTCTGCGCGGCGGCGGCCT
>CAXGVP010000271.1:0-5629 GCA_964013055.1 uncultured Albimonas sp. | reverse complement strand
CGGCGGCGTGCTGGTCCGCGCCGGTCACACCGAGGCGGCGGTCGACATCGCCCGCCTCGCCGGCCGGGCGCCCGCGGGCGTGATCTGCGAGATCATGAACGACGACGGCTCCATGGCCCGCCTGCCTGAGCTGCGGGTCTTCGCCGCCCGCCACGGGCTGAAGATCGGCGCCATCGCCGACCTGATCGCCTTCCGCCGCCGGACCGAGCGGCATCTGGAGCGGGTGCACCGCGGCCCCTTCGCCTCGCGCCACGGCGACGACTTCACGCTGCATGTGTTCCGCCACCGGCTCGACGGGTCCGAGCATGTGGCGCTGACCCGCGGGCCGGTGGGCGAGGATCCCGCCCGCCCGGTGCTGGCGCGGATGCATCAGATCGACCTGGCCGCGGACCTGCTGAGCCATGCCGAGGCGCGCGAGGACTACGTCGGCCGCGCCATGCGCGCCATCGCGGCCCACGACGGGCCGGCGGCGCTGGTCTTCGTCCACGCCTCCAGCGCCACCTGGATCTCCGACTGGATCCGGGGCCTGGAGGCGGCCGACGCCCGCAGCGAGGCGCTGCGGGACTACGGGGTCGGCGCGCAGATCCTGCGGGAGCTCGGCGCCCGGCGGCTGGAACTGCTCACCTCCTCGCAGGTGAAGCCGGCCGCGATCGAGGGCTACGGGCTGAGCATCGTCTCGCGTCGTCCCGTCGACTGAGCCCGTCGACCGACCCGGGCGGCGGCCGCGCGCCGGCCGCCGCCCGCCACCCGGCGCAGGCCGGGCCGCCGCGCCGACCAACCCGCCGCAGATGCGGGAGGCGCGGGGGAGAAAGACCAACGATCGGGCCACCAACGATCGGGACGGGGCGCGGCCCCGTCCGTCAACCGGGAGGAAGACCACCATGCTGAAGACGAGATCGCCGGGGATCCGGCTCGCGCTGGCGGGGACGCTGGCGCTCGCGGCCCTGCCGGCCGCCGCCGCCGACACGCTGCGCGTGGCCATCGGCTTCCCGCCGGGCGGGCGGGGCGACACGCTCTACCACAGCTTCGTCCAGCACCTGGACGAGTATTCCGGCGGCACGCTGGCCGGCAAGGTCTACCCGCTCAACCTGTTGAGCTTCAAGGAAAGCCTGCCCGGCCTGCGCGACGGCATCGCCGACGTGGCCCTGGTGCCCAGCCCCTATTTCCCCTCCGAGCTGCCGGTGACCAACTTCCTGCACGAGCTGGTCGGCCTGGGCGAGGTCCGCGCCGAGGACAAGGACGTCGGCGCCATGGCCCTGATCGGGGCGATCAACGAATACATGCTGCTGGAGTGCGAAAGCTGCTGGGCCGAGGCCGCGGCCCAGAACCAGGTGGCGCTGAACGCCGGCACCTCGTCGCGCTACAACCTGCTGTGCAACAAGCCCGTCTACACCGCAGAGCAGCTCGAGGGCGTGCGCGTGCGGGCCGGCGGCTCGTTCTACGCCCGCTGGGTCAAGGCGATGGGCGCCACCCCGGTGACGATGAGCGGCAACGAGGAGTTCGAGGCGCTGAGCCAGGGCGTGCTGGAATGCACCACCAACGCCCCCTACGCGCTGGAGGAGTTCGGGCTGGCCGAGGTCGCGCCCTTCATCAACACCTCGTTCCCCGGCGGCGGCTCCTACTCCGACCTCGCCAACGTCAACCTGCAGGCCTGGCAGGGCCTGGACGAGACCCAGCGGCGCGCGATGCTGCACGCGGCCGCCGATCTCTCGGCCGAGCTCTACTGGAGCTTCCGCGAGGGCGACACGTCGGGCGTCGCCAAGGCCCTCGCCCAGGGCGGCGAGATCCGCGCCGCCGACCCGGAGCTGGCGGCGAAGTCCGAGGCCTACCTGCAGGCCGACCTGCAGGCCATCGTCGAGCGCTATCGCGACGAGAAGGGCATCGAGAACGCGCCCGAGATCTACGCCCGCCTGACCGAACTGTTCGACCGCTGGGTCCCGCTGGTGGAAAACGTGACCGGCGCCGAGGCGATGTCCGAGGTGCTGTGGCGCGAGGTTCATTCGCGCGTGGACCCGGCCGGCTACGGCCTGTGACGCCTGCGCGCCGCCCCGACCCCGGGGCGGCGCCTGCCCGGATCGAAAGACCCCCCGATCGCAAGGACAAGGGGCCCCGAAGCGCCCCGATCCAGTGGAGGAGACCCCGATGACCCGACTGTTCCTGTCGGCGGCGGCGCTGGGCGCGGCCCTGGCCGCGGCGACGCCCGCCCTGTCCCAGACCCTCAAGGTCGCGGTGGGCTACCCGCCCGGCTCGGCCGGCGACGCCACCTACCAGGCCTTCGCCGAGGACCTCTCCGCGCGCACCGACGGCGCGCTGGAGGCGAAGGTCTACCCGATGAACCTGCTCAGCTTCGCCGAGGCGCTGTCGGGGGTGCGCGACGGCATCGGCGACCTGACCCTGATCGCCACGCCCTATTTCCTCTCGGAGCTGCCGCGCACCAACTTCGTGATGGAGCTGGTCGCGCTGGGCGAGCTCGACGCGCCCGACCCGCTGACCGGCTCGAAGGCGCTGATCGGGGCGATGTCGGAATACATCCTCACCGAATGCGAGACCTGCCGCGAGGAATTCGCCGCCCAGAACCAGATCTTCCTGGCCGCCTCCTCCGGCACCCGCAACACGCTGATCTGCACGAAGCCGGTGGAGACGCAGGCGGATCTCGCGGGCCTCAGGGTCCGCGCGGGCGGGGCCTTCTGGTCGCGCTGGGTCTCGGGCCTGGGCGCCACGCCCGTCTCGATCCCCGGCAACGAGGTGTTCGAGGCGCTCAACCAGGGCGTCGTCGACTGCACCTCGATGTCGGCGGCCGAGCTGACCGGCTTCGGCCTGGCCGAGGTCGCCACCGACGTCACCACCACCGTTCCGGGCGGGGTGTTCATGGCGGCCGCGGCCTCGATGAACCTCGACGCCTGGCGGGGGCTGGACGAGGCCGGGCGCGCCGCCGTGCTGCGCGGGGCGGCCGAGATCTCCGCCGGCCTGTTCTGGCGCTACCACGAGGAGGCCGAGGCCAGCCTCGCCGCCGCGCGGGACAAGGGCATCGCGGTCCACGACGACACGCCGGCGCTGACCGAGATCTCGCGCGCCTACCTGCGCGAGGACCTCGACGCCATCGTCGCCAGCTACGCCGAGCGCTTCGGCCACCGGGACGGCGACGCGGCGCTCGCGCGCCTGGGCGCGCTGATGGACCGCTGGATCCCGCTGGTGGAGGGCGCCGGGACCCGCGAGGCCCTGGCCGAGGTCTACTGGCGCGAACTGCATTCCCGGATCGACGCGACGAGCTACGGGCTCTGAGCGCCGAGACCGGGATCGGCGCGCCGCGCCTTCGGGGGACCTCCCTGTCCCGAGCGCGGGCGCGGCGCGCCGCCCTGACCTGACCCGACCTGACCCCAATCATGCGGAGACCTGCGACATGACCCGAATTCTCGGCATCGGCGGCGCCACGCAGCCGGGATCGAGCACCGAGAAGGCCCTGCGCATCGCCCTGCAAGGCGCGCAGGCCGCCGGCGGCGAGGTGCGCCTGGTCGACGGGGCCTGGCTCTCGGCCCTGCCCCACTACGGCGCGGGCCCCTCCTGCGAGGCGGCCCGCGCGCTGGTCGAGGCGGTGCGCGAGGCCGACGGGCTGGTGATCGCCAGCCCGGCCTATCACGGCTCGCTCTCGGGGCTGGTGAAGAACGCGCTCGACCACCTGCAGGAGACCGCCTGCGACCCCCGTCCCTACATCGACGGCGTCGCGGTGGGGCTGGTGGCGACCGCCTACGGCGGGCAGGCGGGGGCGACGACGATGGTGGCGCTGCGCTCGATCGTGCACGCGCTGCGCGGCTGGCCCACGCCCTACGGGGCCTGCGTGCAGGGCCGCAAGGGCCTGTTCGACGCCGACGGCCGCTGCACCGACGCCGAGATCGAGGGCCAGCTGCGCCTCGTCGGCGCGCAGGTGGTGGAATTCGCCCGCCGCACCGCCGCCGCGGCCTGAGCGCCTCGCCGCGCCCTGCCCTGCCATGCCTCGCCGGCCCGGCCCCCGATGGCCCGGACCGGCGCAACCGGACAGACGGGTCGCCACGACGCGCCCCGCACCGACAGGAGGAGACGACCCATGGACCAGCCGGCCCCCGCCGCGCCGGAGGCGTTCCGCGACGAGGTCGCGCGCTTCATCGCCGACAACATGCCCCCCGGGATGGCCGCGCGGAACCGCGCCGCGGTGCATCCGGGGCGCGAGGATTACCTCGGCTGGGCCCGGATCCTCGCCCGGCGCGGCTGGTCCGCCCCCGGCTGGCCGAAGGCGCATGGCGGCGCCGGCTGGACCGCCCGGCAGCTGCTGGTGCTGGAGGAGGAGAGTTTCCGCGCCGGCGCGCCCTCGCTCCACATCCAGACGGTCGACCTCGCCGGCCCCCTGATCGCGACCTTCGGGACCGAGGCGCAGAAGGCCCGCTACCTGCCCGCCATCCGCGAGGGGCGCGAGCTGTGGGCGCAGGGCTTCTCCGAGCCGGGCTCGGGCTCCGACCTCGCCTCGCTGTCCACGCGGGCGGTGCGCGACGGCGACCACTACGTCGTCTCCGGCCAGAAGATCTGGACCTCGGACGCCTATTTCTGCGACCGCATCTTCTGCCTGGTGCGCACCTCCTCCGAGGGCCGTCCCCAGCAGGGGATCACCATGCTCCTGTTCCCGCTGGACCTGCCCGGCGTCGCCGTGCGCCCGATCCCGCTGATCGACGGCGGCCAGTCCCTGTGCGAGGTGTTCCTCGACGAGGTGCGCGTGCCCGTCGAGGACCGCCTGGGCGAGGAAGGCCAGGGCTGGACCTGCGCCAGGCGCCTGCTGGCGGGCGAGCGCGTGCGCACCGCCGAGGCCCCGCGCAACGCCCGCGAGATCGCCCGCCTGCGCGCGATCCTCGACACCGTTCCCGGCCCCGACGGCCGCCCGCTGATCGCCGATCCCCTGCGCCGCGCGCGGCTGGCGGAGCTGGAGATGGACCTCGCCGCCCTGCGCGTCGGGGTGGAGATGGAGCTCGACGGCCGCGGCGCGCCGGGCCTGCCCACGCCCTCGATCCTGAAGCTTCAGGGGACCGAGCTGCTGCAGGCCACCCAGCGCTTCGCGCGCGAGGCGCTGGGCCCGCACGGGGCGGTGTTCCACGACCTGGCCGATCCTGCCGCCCCGATGGCCGAGCCCGGCCCCGAGGTCGGCCGCGGCATCGCCGCCGAAAGCCTGTTCCGCCGGGCCGCCACGATCTACGGCGGCTCCTCCGAGGTGCAGAAGGGCATCATCGCCAAGGCGATCGAGACCGCCGACCCCGCCTCCGCCCGCCTGCCGGTCGCGGAGGACCTGGCCATGCTGCGCGACAGCCTCGCCCGCTTCGCCGAGCGCCACGCCGGGCGCGAGGCGCGCCGCGCCCGCGCCGGCCGGCCGCTGCGCGAGGACCCGGTCTGGCGCACGATCGCCGGGCAGGGCTGGATCGCCGCCGGCCTGCCCGAAGCCGCCGGCGGCTTCGGCGGCGGCCCGCGCGCCAGCGCCGAGATCGCCGAGGCCGCCGGCCGCGCCCTGCTGGGAGAGCCGATCTCGGCCGCGGTCCTCGCCGCCCGCGTCCTCGCCTTCGCCGATCCCGGCGGCCAGGCCGGGCGGCTGGCGGCGACGGCGGCGGGAGAGCTG
>CAXGVP010000270.1:0-5633 GCA_964013055.1 uncultured Albimonas sp. | reverse complement strand
CCCGCGGGCGCCGGCGCCGGCCGCCTCCCTCCCCGGAGACGCGCGGGCGCCGCCGCGTTCATCCCACGTTTCGCGTCCCCGAGGGCGAGTCGTCAACCATATGGCGAAGATCCCCCGCCCGCCGCCCGCATCATCGCCCCATCGGCCACGCCGGCGTCGCCGCGCCGCGCTCCCTCGCTCCGCCCCGCCTGCCGCCGATTTCGGCGGCGCCCGGCGCGGCGGAGCGCCTGCCCCGCAGGCGCCGGCGCATGATTGCCCGTCATTCGACCGCAGGCGCACGGAATCCCCTTGACGTGCGGCGCCGCGGCGCCATCTAGTTTTGAGAACGCCTCTCAATTGCACCGGACCGAGGTCCCGCCCCCGAATGCCCCTCCGCCTCCCGCCTTCGCGCCGCGCGCTGCTGGCCGGTCTCGCCGCCGTGCCGCTGGCCGCCGCCCTGCCCCGCGCCGGCCGCGCCGCGGCGCCCCTGCAGGTCGTCGCCACCACCTCGATGATCGCCGACGTGGCCCGGATGATCGGGGGCGCGCGGATCGAGGTCTCGGCCCTGATGGGCCCCGGCGTCGACCCCCACGCCTATCGCCAGACCCGCACCGACATCGTGAAGATGGCCCGCGCCGACCTGGTGCTGGCCAACGGCCTCTACCTCGAGGCGCAGATGGAGGAGTTCCTCGCCCAGCTGGCCGAGCGACGCCCCGTGCTCGCCGCCGCCGAGGCCTCGATCCCCGAGGCCCTGCGCCTGGGATCCGAGGACTATGCCGACCGCTGGGATCCGCATGTGTGGATGGACCCCGCCCTGTGGGCGCGCCTGGTCCCCACGCTTCAGGCCGGCCTGACCGGGCTCGACCCCGAAGGCGCGCAGACCTATGCCGAGGGGGCCGAGGCGACCGCGGCCGCCCTCGCCCGCCTCGACGCCTATGCCCGCGACGCGCTGGCCACCGTGCCCGCGGACCGGCGCGTCCTGGTCTCCGCCCACGACGCCTTCCGCTACTTCGGGCGCGCCTACGGGTTCGAGGTGATGGGCATCCAGGGCATCTCCACCGAATCCGAGGCCGGCCTCGCGCGGATCGAGGAGCTGGTCGGCGTGCTCGTCGCCCGCGGCATCCCCGCGGTCTTCGTCGAGAGCTCGGTCCCCGCCCGCAACGTCCGCGCCCTGATCGAGGGCGCGCAGGCGCGCGGCCACGACGCCTCCATCGGGGCGGAGCTGTTCTCCGACGCGATGGGCCAGCCCGGAACCTACGAGGGGACCTACCCCGGCATGATCGACCACAACGTCACCGCCGTCGCCCGTGCGCTGGGCGGCTCCGCCCCTGCGCGCGGCATGGACGGCCGCCTGTCCGCGGGGCTCTGAGCGATGCGCCTGCTCGAGACCTTCTCCCCCCGCTCGCCGCTCTCGCCCCGCCTGCCGCTGCGCGCCCGCCCGCCCGGGGCGCAGGGGCCGGACCGCGGCGCGGGCGCGCCGCCGGCCGAGGACGCGGCGGCCGACGCGCCGCTTCGGGTGCGCGGCCTGACGGTGGCCTACGGCGGCAAGCCCGCGGTGTTCGGCGTGGACGCCACCCTGCCCGCCGGCTCGATGACCGCCATCGTGGGGCCCAACGGCGCCGGCAAGTCCACCTTCCTCAAGGGCGCGCTGGGCGTGATCCCGAAGGTGGCGGGCGAGGCGACGGTGTTCGGCCAGCCCTTCGCGAAGGCCCGCAGCCGCGTCGCCTACGTCCCCCAGCGCGCCAGCGTCGACTGGGACTTTCCCGCGCTCGCCGAGGACGTGGTGATGATGGGCCTCCATTCGCGCATCGGCCTGTTCCGCCTGCCCTCCCGCCGCCACCGCGAGACCGCCCGCGCCTGCCTCGCCCGCGTCGGCATGGAGGCCTTCGCCGAACGCCAGATCGGCCAGCTGTCCGGCGGCCAGCAGCAGCGGGTGTTCCTGGCGCGCGCACTGGCGCAGGACGCGGACCTGTATCTGCTCGACGAGCCCTTCGCCGGCGTCGACGCGGCGACCGAGAAGGTGCTGGTCGCGGTCCTGCAGGCCCTGCGCGACGGCGGGCGCACCGTCGCCTGCGTGCACCACGACCTGTCGACGGTGACCGATTACTTCGACCGCGTGCTGCTGCTCAACGGCACGCGCATCGCCGAGGGGCCGGTCGCCCAGGCCTTCACCCAGGCCAATCTCCAGGCCGCCTACGGCGGTCGCCTGGCCACCGCCGGCCTCGCGGCGGCGGGGTGAGATGGAGACGCTGGGCGCCCTGATCTCCGCCCTGGCCCTGCAGGCCGGCTGGAACGCCTCGCTGGTCGCGGTCGGCGCGGGCATGCTGGGGCTGGCCGCGGGCGGCGCGGGGGCCTTCCTGTTCCTGCGCAAGCGGGCGCTGGTCTCGGACGCCGCCAGCCATTCGACCCTGCCCGGCGTCGCCGCGGCCTTCCTGGCGATGGTCGCCTTCGGCGGCGACGGGCGGTTCCTGCCGGGGCTGATGCTGGGCTCGGCGATCTCGGCCGGGCTGGGGCTGGCGCTGGTCGCCTGGATCACCCGCGCCACCCGGCTGGCCGAGGACGCGGCGATCGGCGCGGTGCTCTCGGTCTCCTTCGGGCTCGGCATCGTGCTGCTGACGGTGGTGCAGAGCGTGCCCGCGGGCAAGGCGGCGGGGCTGGAGGGCTTCCTGCTCGGCTCCACCGCCGGAATGCTGCAGTCGGAGGCGATCACCATCGCCGTGGCCGGCGCCGTCGCCGCGGCGCTGGTCTTCGCCCTGCGCCGCCCGATGACCCTGGTCGCCTTCGACCCCGAACATGCCGAGGCGACCGGCGTCGGCGTCTGGCGCACCGACATGGCGATGATGGGCGTGGCGCTGCTGGTCACGGTGGTGGGGCTCAAGATCGTGGGCCTGGTGCTGATCGTGGCCCTGCTGATCATCCCTCCCGTGGCCGCGCGCTTCTGGACCGACCGGGTCTCGACCCTGGCGCTGCTCGCCACCGCCTTCGGAGGCGTCTCGGGCTATGTCGGCGCCGCCATCTCCTCGATCGAGGGGCGCCTGCCCACCGGACCGATCATCGTGCTGGTCGCCTTCACGATCTTCGCCGTCTCCTTCCTGGTCTCGCCGCGCCGGGGGGTGCTCGCCGCCCTCCTGCGCCGCCGCCGGCTGGAGGCGCGCGTCCACCTGCGCCAGGGCCTGCTGGCGCTGGCGCGGGGCGAGGACGTCTACGACCGGCTCACCCTGCGCCTGCTGCTCGCGCGCGGCTGGATCCGTCCCGACGGCGCGATGACCGAGGCCGGCCGCGCCGCCGCCGCCGCCGCCGCGCTGGACGAGGCGCGCTGGTCGCTCGCCCGCCGTCTCCTGCCCGAGGCCGACGTCGCCGAGCGCTACGACGGGCTGACCGCCATCGGCGACAGCCTGACCCCCGACCAGGTCGCCGAGATCGACCGCGGCCTCGCCCGACCGGAGGTCCTGGCATGATCGAGGAGATCCTCTCGCCCGAGTTCGTGATGATCTCGCTGCCGCCGATGCTGGTGGGGCTGCTGGCCTCGCTCGCCTGCGCGCTGCCCGGCAACTTCCTGCTGCTGCGCCGCCAGGCGCTGATCGGGGACGCGATCAGCCATGTGGCCTTGCCCGGCATCGTCGCGGCGTTCCTGATCACCGGCACGGTGGCCGCCTGGCCGATGCTGCTGGGGGCGGGGGCCGCGGCCGTGCTCGCCGTCGCGCTGATCGAGGCGGTGCGCCGCCTGGGCCGCATCGAGGCGGGGGCGGCGATGGGCGTGATCTTCACCGCGCTGTTCGCCGCGGGGGTGCTGCTGCTGGAGCGCTCGGACGCCTCCTCGGTGCATCTCGACGTGCAGCACGCGCTCTACGGCAATCTCGAATCCCTGATCTGGTTCGACGCGATGGGCTGGGGCTCGCTGCTCGACCCCGCCGCGCTGGCGGGCCTGCCCGAGGCCGCGCCGCGCCTTGCGGTGGTGCTCGTGGTGATCGCGCTCCTGACCCGGCTGTTCTGGAAGGAACTGGCGCTGACCACCTTCGACCCCGGCCATGCCTCGGCCATCGGCCTGCCGACGGGGCTGATCGGGGCGGGGCTGGCGGTGGCGACCGCGGTGGCGGCGGTGGCGGCCTTCGACGCGGTCGGCTCGATCATCGTCATCGCCATGTTCGTCTGCCCCCCGGGCGCGGCGCGGCTGATGACCGACCGGCTCGGCGCGCAGGTGGCGTGGAGCCTGCTGTTCGCCGCGATCTCGGCCATCGGCGGCTATGTTCTGGCGGGCTACGGCCCCGGCTGGTTCGGCGTTCCGGACGCGGTCAGCGCGGCGGGGATGATCGCGGTGGTGGCCGGGGCGATCCTCGGGGCGGCCTGCCTGGCGGGTCCCCGCAGGCGTCGCTCGGGCGCTACGGCAGCCTGACGAATCCGGCTGTCGCAATATCGTCTCTTGCCTGCCCTGCTGGGGGCTTGACCCCCCCTGCGACTCACCGTAGCGTCCCCCTTGCGATTGGCACGGCCAGTCCGACAGGGACCTGCAAGGTCCGCCCCCGCCGAGAACCCGGGCACCGGGCATGACGGGGAGCGGACCGACCAAAGAACACCGCGCATGCGGGAAAAGGACGCTTGGGAGGGCGTCCTTTTCATTTTTGGGAGAGGCGCCGCAGCCTCCGCCGCCCCGGGCCTTGATTTCGCCTTTCGCGGCGGCGAGAACCCGGAACCGAGCCGTGCCGCGCGCGGCCCGCCCCGCCCCGATCCGGAGCAGATCCGGACACCGGCAGGCGGCCCCCGCCGCGGAGACCGAGCCCGAAGCGCACAGGAATCGACATGCCGAGAACCCACGTCCGCTCTTCCCTCCGCCTCGCGGCGCTCGCCGCGCTGCTGGCCGGCGCCGCGGTCCCCGCGCTCGCCCAGCAGGCGCAGACCGGGACGAGCGACCCTGCCGCCGCGCCGGCGCCCGCCCAGGCGCCGGCCGAGGCGCCCGCGCAGGCCCCCGCCGCCGGGGCCGCGCCGGCCGCCCCCGCGCCGCAGGCCCAGCCCCAGCAGCAGGCCCAGCCCCAGCCCCAGCAGCAGCAGCCCCAGGGCCCGCAGCCGCAGGTGGTGGCGACGCACGGCGACTGGACGATCCTGTGCCTCGACGGGAACCCGCCCTGCATCATGCGCCAGCTCGGCTACAACGCCGACCGCCGCGAAGTGATGGAGCTGTCGATCCGCCGGATCGAGCCCCAGCAGACCCAGCAGGGCACGGTCGAGGCGGTGATGGACGTGCGCGTCCCCCTGGGCGTGTTCCTGCGCGAGGGGCTGAGCCTGCAGATCGACAGCTCCGAGCCGCAGCGCGGCCAGTTCTCGATCTGCCTCGCCGAGGGCTGCCTGATGCGCGAGCCGCTGCCCAACGCGATGGTCTCGGGCCTGAAGAAGGGCGCGACGGCCAAGTTCGGCTTCGTGGTGCCCCAGGGCCAGGGCGGCCAGAAATACGAGATCGACATCTCGCTGTCGGGCTTCACCGCCGCCTACAACGCGCTCGCCGCGAACTGATCGCGCGTCGCACCGGCGACCGGCGACGGGCCGCTCCGCAAGGGGCGGCCCGTTCGCGTCAGAGGGGCGGCAGGCGCGGCGCCGACGATCCCGGGCGGGTCCCGCCGCGGGCGTCGGGCCGAGGCCCCGGGTCAAGCCCGGGGCGCCCC
>CAXGVP010000269.1:0-5634 GCA_964013055.1 uncultured Albimonas sp. | reverse complement strand
CGACCTGCGCCTGTGGACGGTCGGCGACCGGGTGGCGGTCCCCTTCGTCTCCGGCTGCGGCGCCGGCGCGGAGCGTCATGGCGCAGGACCTCGGCCGCGGGAGGCCCCGGGTCGAGCCCGGGGCGGCGCGGGCCGGGCGATCAGCCCTGCTGTTCGCGGGCCGCGGCGACCACGTCGCGCATGTGGTCGAGCGGGGCGTAGCCGCGGACCAGCTCGTCGCCGATCACGAAGGTCGGCGTGCCCTGGATCTGAAGCTTCTTGGCCAGCTCGTAGGTGCGCTCGATCTGGGCCTTGATCTCGGCGGACTCGGCCGCGGTCTTCAGCGCCTCGACGTCGAGGCCCACGTCCTCGGCGATCGACCACACCTGCGCGTCGGTCAGCGCGCCGCGGTGGCCCATCAGCGCGTCGTTGAACGCCATGTAGAGGCGCCCGTCCTGCTGCGCGCGCGCGGCCAGCGCCGCCTTCGCCGCGGTCACCGAGCTCGGGCCCAGGATCGGGAACTCCTTGACCACGTAGCGCAGGCCGGCGTCGGTCTCGACCAGCTTGCGCACGTCCTCGTGGGCCTTCTTGCAGTAGCCGCAGTTGTAATCGATGAACTCGACCACGGTGACGTCGCCGTCGGGGTTGCCGGCGACGTGGGAATAGCCGTCGTCGAAGATCTCGTCGCGGTTGTCGGAGACCAGGTCCCGCGCCTCGTCCGCCTCGGCCGCCTCGCGCCGGTCCTCGAGGACCTTCACCGCCTCCATGATCACCTCGGGATGCTCGAGCAGGTAGCGCCGGATCTCGGAGCGCAGCACCGCGCGCCCCTCGGGGTCGAGCTGCATGGCGTCCGAGAGCGCGGTCTGCGCGGGCGCCGGCGCGGGGGCGAGGCCGATCAGCAGGGCGGCGACGGGCAGCCAGGCGAGCGGCTTGGGGGCGAAGGTCATGGTGCGGTCTCTCCGTCGGGGCGTTCCGGCCGGCCCGCGTCGGGCGCGGAGGCGGAGGGGATGTGAGGTCGGGGGCGAGTTTAACAGGACTTCGATGGGGATGCCCGCGTCATTGCAGCATGGCGCGGGTGGCCACCACGATGTCGTCGGCGCGCAGCCAGGCGGGCGAGCCCGCGGGCAGCTGGCCCTTGGCGCGCTCGGCCATGCGGTGGGCGTCGGCGGGCTGGTTGATCAGCATCATCCGCTCGGCGGTGACCAGCGCCGCCTGCCCCTCCTGCCCGGTGCGCGCGTAGGCGAAGGCGAGATCGCGCAGCAGCCCCGGGTCGCCGCCGTCCGAGCGCGCGGCCCCCCGCTCCAGCGCCGACAGCGCCTCGCGGTCGGCGGCGGGCGAGCCGACCGACAGCAGCGCGCGGCCCAGATAGCCCAGGATCAGCGGCTCGTCCGGGGCCAGCGCCACGGCGCGGCGGTAGGGGGCGACGGCCTCCGTGCCCCGGCCGCTCTCGAGCAGGATCTGGCCCTTGAGCTCGTGGTAGTAGGGGTCGTTGGGGCGGATCTGGATCAGCCGGTCGGCCTCGGCCACCGCGGCGTCCGGGTCGGGGGCGCGGTGCAGGGCGACGGCCCGGCGCAGGGTCGAGAACTCGGAGCGGTCGTCGGGGTCCAACCGGCGCAGCACGGCGGCGGGATTCTCCAGGAACCCCTCCAGCTTCGCCTCCATCCGGTGCACCCAGTAGACCAGCTCGGGGTCGGGCGCGTCGCCGCGGGCGGGGGATTCCCCGGCCCGGCGGCGGATCGCCGACAGACGCTCGGTCGAGACCGGGTGGGTCAGCGCGTAGGGGTCGACATGGCGGGAGGAGAACACCTCCTGCCCGCGGAACTTCTCCAGCACCTGCTCCATGCCCGTGGGGTCGACGCCCGCGCGCTCGAGATAGGTGATGCCGGCCTGGTCGGCGGCCGATTCCTCGCCCCGGCTGAACGCCATCAGCGCGCGCTGCATCGCGGTCTGCGAGCCCGCGCCCAGGCCCACGCCGGCCGCCGCGCTCGCCCCGCCCCCGGCGAGCCCCGCCGCCGCCGCCGCCGCGATCCCCAGCAGCAGCCCCGCCATCGCCGGCCCGCGCAGGTTGTTCATGGCGATCTGCCGGCGCGCCAGGTGGCCGCCGGTGATGTGCCCGATCTCGTGCGCGATCACGCCCTGCAGCTGCGCGGGCTCGGAAAAGTCGAGAAGCAGCCCGGTCGAGACCACCAGGTTGCGCCCCCCGTAGACGAAGGCGTTGGGCAGGCGGTCGTCGAAGATCCGGATCTCGATCGACTCGGGCGCCACGCCCGCGGCCCGGAACAGCGGGTCGGACAGGCGCTTGAGCGTCGCCTCCACCTCCGCGTCGCGCACGAAGCCGGCGGCGGCGGCGGCCTGGGCCGAGGCGGCCAGCAGCGCCGCCCCGAAGGCCGCGGCGCGCGCTGCGCGGCGCAGCAGCGAGGGCCTCGCGTCGGAGGCGGGGGTCGGGCGGGAAAGGGTCTGGGACACGTCCGCGGCTCGCCTTCGGTCTCGGCCGCGCGTCCGCGGCGCGGCCCGTGATCCTGCGCGGGGCGCGGATTCTCCGCCCCCGCATCCTTGCGCCGCGCCGGTCGGCCGCGGAAAAGGCGGCCCGCGCGAGGTTGACCGCCCGCGCGGCGGGGCCTCACGCTGGGCGGCGCGCGCAGGTCATCAGGAGCCGAAAAAGATGAAGAGTTCAAGGCGGAGCGCGGTGGCTCCCTTCATGGTGATGGACATCATGGAGAACGTGCGCGCGCTGGAGGCGAGCGGGCGCGACGTGATCCACATGGAGGTGGGCCAGCCCTCGACCCCCGCCCCGCGCCTGGCGCGCGAGGCGGTGGCCAAGGCGATGGCCGGCGAGGCGCTGGGCTACACCGTCGCCCTGGGCCTGCCGGAGCTGCGCGAGGGCATCGCGGACCTCTACCGCCGCCGCCACGGCATCGCGCTGGACCCCGCCCGGGTGATCGTCACCGCCGGCAGTTCGGGCGCCTTCACCCTTGCCTTCCTGGCGCTGTTCGAGGTGGGGGCGAAGGTGGCGATCGGCGATCCCAGCTACCCCTCCTACCGCAACATCCTCGCCGCGCTGGGCATCGAGACGATGCGGCTCGAGACCGGCCCCGAATCGCGCTGGCAGCCGCGTCCCGCGGACCTCGGCGAGGCCGACGGCCTGCTGGTGGCGAGCCCCGCGAATCCCTCCGGCACGATGCTCGACCGCGCGGCGCTCTCGGCGCTGGCCGCGGCCTGCACGGCGCGCGGGGCGGGTTTCATCTCCGACGAGATCTACCACGGGCTGACCTACGGAGCGCCGGCGGTCAGCGCGCTGGAGGTCACCGACGAGGTGATCGTGATCAACTCCTTCTCCAAGTACTGGTCGATGACCGGCTGGCGGATCGGGTGGATGGTGGTCCCCCCGGACATGGTCCGCACCATCGAGCGCCTGGCCCAGAATTTCTTCATCTGCCCGCCGCATGTCTCCCAGCTCGCCGCCCTGGCGGCCCTGCACGCGGAGGAGGAATGTGAAGAAAACAGAAAGGTTTATGAACGCAATCGGGCCCTCCTGATGACCGAGCTGCCGGCCGCGGGCTTCACCGAGCTCGCCCCCGCCGACGGCGCCTTCTACCTCTACGCGGACGTGCGCGGGCTGACCGACGACAGCCACGCCTTCTGCGCGCGGATGCTCGAGGAGGCCGGCGTCGCGGCCACGCCCGGCCACGATTTCGACCCCGTCAGGGGCGCGTCCTTCGTCCGTTTCAGCTTCGCCCGCGACGAGGCCCACATCGCGGAAGGCGCCCACCGCCTGCGCGCCTGGCTGCGCGGATGACCCCGTTCGCGCAATTTTCGTGCACGCAAATAAGGTTGCCCGAATGTGAACATCGGTGTTCCCAAGCCGGATGAATCGAGGTATGAATTCCCCAGAGAGAGATAGGTGGGGTGCCCTTAAACGGGTCGCCGGCTAGGCCGGCAGCCTCCCGGGTCTCGATGGGGAAGCGAGAGCTAGGAGTATATTCGATGCGGAAAGCAGCGGGATTCGCGACCGTGCTCGTGCTGTTCGGTGCGACGACGGCCTCGGCGGCAAGCTATAATGTTATGGGCACCGTCACCGGCGACAACTTGGGCGACGGGGCACTGACGATCACCTTTGATCAGTTTGACTCCGGCTTCGGGGTGCTGACTGCGGTGAACATTCTGGCGCTTTCGCTGACGTCCACGGCGGATATCACTATCACGAACCAGGGCACGTCGAGCGAGACTCAGAACATCCAGCTCCTTAGCGCTGTCACGTACAGCGATGACGACGGTCTGTTCAATCTTCTCGGTGGCTTCCCAGTAAATAAGCTGGATACGACTGGCGATATCACTTTGCCCGGTACAGGTTCTGCTCCGGCGAATCAGACGAGCCAGACTCTTTCTACGGCTGCGAACAACGGCTATGTGTTTGGCGCCGACTTCGGCATCGATGCGCCGAGCACCGCTGGGTTCACGGGAACCGGCGATTACTCGATGACTTTCACCTTCGACACCGGCTTCGTGATCAACACTGGATCGAATTTTGCCATCACTGGCGACTCGATCAACGCGGTGGTTGGCACTATCCAGTACGTCTATGACGAGACTCCTCCTCCGTCTGCAGTGCCGCTGCCCGCCGCGCTGCCCCTTATGGGCCTCGGCATGGCCGGCCTCGCCTTCGTGGCGCGCCGCCGCAAGAGCTGACAGCGTCTAACAGACGCCTAGCGGAAACGCCGCCTCCCCCGGGAGGCGGCGTTTTGCTTTTGGGGGCGTGGCTTGGGCCGAGTCGCCAGGGCGTCCCGGCCTAGCTTGGCAGCGAATGCCGCGCCCGTTCGTTGCGGCGGCGTCCGCAGCGGCCTTGATCGCGCGCCGGCGACCGACGGACTGACAAGCGCACGCCGCTCCCTGCTCTGGATCATCGACCGGCGGGGCCGCGCCTGGGAGCGGCGGCGCCGCTGGGAGCTGCCGCCCGCACGGTCTCCAGACACGCTATCGGTGACAGGCGCTGAGCCGGTCGGCCCCGGCGGCGACGCCTGGGCTGCGGCTCTGGGCGACGGTCTCCGCCAAAGAGAAAGGGAGCGCCCGTGAAGGCGCTCCCTTTCCATGTTCGGTCCGAGCCGCCGGGGTCGCCGGCGGCGGAGGGTCAGCGCTTGAGCGCCCACCATCCCCGCTTCTTCGGCCGGTCGGAGTCCTCGGCCTCGGGCTTGGCGGCCGGCGTTTCGGCGACGGCCTCGGCCTCTTCCGATTGCGCGGGCGCCGGGTCGGCCGGGGTCGGGGCGGGGTCTTCCGCCGGCTCGGCCGGGGCAGGGTCCTCGGCCTCGACCGTGGGCTCGGCCGAAGCGGTCTCGGCCGTCTCGGGCTGCGACGTCTCGGGCTCGGGCGCGGCCGGGGCCTCGGCCGCGGGCTGCGGCTCGGGCTCGGGGGCGTCGGTCGGCTGGGCGGCTTCGGAGGGCTCGGCCTTGGGCGCCTCGGCCTCGCTCGCCTCGGCGACCTCCGTCGTCTCCTCGGACTTCTTGGACTTGCGGCGGCGGCGGGTGCGCTTGGGCTCGGGGATCTCGACGGGGGCGTCGGAGTCCATCAGCGTCGCGGGCTGGGCCGCGGGGGACGCCTCCGGGTCGGTCTCGCCCTCGGTCGAGGCGGGCGTCTCCGACTTCTCGTCGGACCCGTCCTCCT
>CAXGVP010000268.1:0-5639 GCA_964013055.1 uncultured Albimonas sp. | reverse complement strand
AACAGGCGCGGGGCTTGTTCTTGGGTGAGTCAGGAGCCCGCCGGAGGCTCCCGCCTGCGAGATCCCCCGCACCCTCGCCACACCCGCAGGCCCAGCCAAGCCCGCCCGCAGGGCGCCTGTAGAAGAAAACCCGGCGCGCCCCGGAATGGACGCGCCGGCGCCCGATCACTCGCCGGGTCGCGGATGCGCCAGGCCGGCGAGCTTGGCCTCGGCCGAGGGGTCGATCTCCAGGTGCTCGTCGGTCATCACGCCCGCGTCGGGGTCGTTGAACACCGCCATGTCCAGCTTGCCCTCGCCCTTGGCCACGATGGTCGAGACCACGGCGTCGCCGGTGATGTTCACCGCGGTGCGGATCATGTCCATCAGCCGGTCCACGCCCAGAATGATCGCAATGCCCTCGATGGGCAGGCCGACCTGGCCCAGCACCATGGTCAGCATCACCAGCCCCACGCCCGGCACGCCCGCCGTGCCGATCGAGGCCAGCACCGCCATCGCGATCACCGTCAGGTAGCCCCCGACCCCGAGGTCGATCCCGTAGACGTTGGCCAGGAACACGGTGGCCACGCCCTGCATGATCGCGGTGCCGTCCATGTTGATCGTGGCGCCGAAGGGCACGGTGAACGAGGCCACCGACTGGTCCGCGCCGATCCGCTCGGTCACGCAGCGGTAGGTGACCGGGATGGTGGCGTTGGACGAGGCGGTCGAGAAGGCGAACAGCTGCGCGGGCCGCATCTTGCGCATGAACACCAGCGGGTTCAGCCCCGACAGCGCCTTGAGGATCAGCATCAGCGTGCCGAACAGGTGGATGAACAGCGCCGCGGTCAGCGTCAGGACGTAGGCCAGCACCGGCAGGAACAGCTCGATCCCCTGCTCGGCGAAGGTCTTGGCGATCAGGCAGAACACCCCCAGCGGCGCGAAGGCCATGACGATCTGGACGACCTTCATCATCAGCTCGTTCATGTACTCGCACGCCGCCACGAAGCCCGAGGACTTCTCGCCCAGCATCAGCGCCGCGATCCCCACCACGATCACGTAGAAGATGATCTGCAGCATTTCGCCCTGGGCGAAGGCGGCGATGGGGTTGGTCGGCACGATGCCCGCGAACACGTCCCACACCGTCGGCGCCGCCTTGGCGGTGACGCCCGAGGTGTCGACGCCCGCCATGTCGAAGCCGATCCCCGGCCCCACCACCAGCGCCAGCAGGATGGCCACCGCAATGGCGATCGCCGTGGTCATCAGGTAGAGGCCGAAGCTCTTGCCCCCCACGCGCCCCAGCGCCCGCACGTCGCCGATGCCCGCCACGCCGCAGATCAGCGAGAACACCACCAGCGGCACCACCAGCATCTTCAGCGCGTTCACGAACATCTTGCCGATCATCGCGAACAGGCCGCCGGTGATGTAGTCGGCGATGAACGCGGAGCCGATCGCGTTGAAGATCAACCCCACGACGATGCCCAGTCCCATCCCCAGCATCACCTGCATGGTGAGGGACATCCTCCTGACTGCCGCCATTTCCCGCGCCTCCATTCAATGCGTTGAAAAAAGGATGACACGGATGGTCCGCGGCGCAAAAATTTAGGCCCATTGCAACGGTCGCAGGGCGAAAGCTTCCGCCAGGCGGAAGTTGAAACCGACAAGCGGCGACGTCGGCGCGTTCCCGGCGCCGGACGGGCGTGCCCCCGGCCCTCCGGCCCCCGCGGCGGCGGCCCGCGAGTCGCGCGCCCCGCGGCCCGCGCCGCTTTCCTCCCGCCGCCAAGCCTCCTATCCTGCGGCCATGACCCGGCTCCGCTCCCCGCTCGTGCTGCCCGGCGCCGCCGGCGCGCCCTTCTCCACGCGTGAGCGCTGCGAGATCCGCGAGCTGCTCAACGACCCCGCCGACCCCGCCGCCAGCCTCGCCGAGGCCACCGTCGCCCCCGGCGCCGTGACCGAGCGTCACGCGCTCGACGTCGACGAGCGCTACGTGATCCTGCGCGGGACCGGCCTGCTGGAGCTGGACGGCGAGAGCCGCGACCTCGGCCCCGGCGACGCCGCCCTGATCCCCGCCGGCTGCGCCCAGCGGATCGCCAACACCGGGGCGGAGGACCTCGTGTTCCTGTGCCTGTGCACCCCCCGTTTCACGCCCGCGGGCTACGCCCCGCTCGAGGAGACCCCATGAAGATCGACGGCGTCCCCTATCGCACGATCTGGCCCGCCGCCGACGGCGCGGTCGAGATCCTGGACCAGACCCTGTTTCCGCATCGCTTCGAGATCCTGCGCCTGACGCAGGTCGAGGAGGCCGCCCACGCCATCCGCTCGATGCAGGTCCGCGGCGCGCCCCTGATCGGCGCCACCGCCGCCTACGGGCTGGCGCTGGCGCTGCGCCGCGACGGATCGGACGCGGGGCTGGCCGCGGCCGCCGCGATGCTGCTCGCGACCCGGCCCACGGCGGTGAACCTGCACTGGGCGCTGGAGCGGATGAAGGCGGCGCTGGCCCCCCTGCCCGCCCCGGCCCGCGCCGAGGCCGCCTGGGCCGAGGCTGCCGCGCTCTGCGACGAGGACGTGGCGATCAACGCCGCCATCGGCGACCACGGCCTGAAGATCGTCGAGGAGATCGCCGCGCGGAAAGCGCCGGGGGAGCCGGTGCGCATCCTCACCCACTGCAACGCCGGCTGGCTGGCCACGGTCGACTGGGGCACGGCGACGGCCCCGATCTACAAGGCCCATGACAAGGGGATCGCGGTCGAGGTCTGGGTGGACGAGACCCGGCCCCGCAACCAGGGCGCGTTCCTGACCGCCTGGGAGCTCGGGCGCCACGGGGTCCCCCACAAGGTGATCGTGGACAACGCCGGCGGCCACCTGATGCAGCGCGGGCTGGTCGACATGTGCATCGTCGGCACCGACCGCACCACGGCGCGCGGCGACGTCTGCAACAAGATCGGCACCTATCTCAAGGCGCTGGCCGCGCACGACAATGGCGTGCCGTTCTATGTGGCCCTGCCCTCGCCGACCATCGACTTCACGGTCGAGGACGGGTTCGAGATCCCGATCGAGGAACGCTCGGGCGACGAGGTCTCCTACCTTCCGGGCCTGACGGACGCGGGCGACTACACCCGCGTGCGCCTGACCCCGGAGACCTCCGAGGCCGCCAACCCCGCCTTCGACGTCACCCCCGCCCGCCTGGTCTCCGCCCTGGTGACCGAGCGGGGCGTCTGCCCCGCCACGCGCGAGGGCATCGCCGGCCTGTTCCCGGAGCGGGCGGCGGCCTGAGCCGCGCCCCGCCCCCGACCCAGCCGACCATGGCCCTCCCGCCCCCGCCCGCGTCCCCCCCGCCCGCGTCCCCCCTGCCCGAGCCGCTGACCACCGGGCGGCTGACGCTGCGCCCCCTGCGCCGCGCCGACGCGCCGGCGCTGCGCGCCGCCGTCTTCGCCGACGGCGACGTCGCCAGCATGCTGTTCCACGACTGCACCACCCCCGCCCTGCAGGCGCATTGGGCCGAGGACTGGTGCGAGGGCCTGGGCGTGGACGGCGCGCGCGGCGCCGCCATCTGGCAGGCCGGCGGCCTCGGCGCCTTCGCCATCGAGGGGCGAGAGGACGCCGAGCCCTCCCTGCGGGGCTTCCTCGGGGTGGTGGGCTTCTACGGCGCCGCCCCCGCGGGCGGCGGCTGGGCGGGAGAGGTGTTCTACGCCCTCGCCCGCCCCGCCCACGGCCGCGGCGTGATGACCGAGGCGGCGGGCGCAGCCCTCGCCGCCTTCCGGGCCCTGCCCGGCCCGCTGCGCCTTTATGCAACGGTGTGGGACCGGCTGAACCCCGCCTCGATCCGGGTGCTGGAGCGGCTGGGCATGGTCCCCGACGGGCGGATGAAGCTGCTCGACGAATATCCCGAGGCGCGGGTGCGCAGCCTGGCCGACTATGAGCTCTCGCGCCTGCGCGCCGCGCCCGAAGGCGGGCGCGCGGCGCTGGCGCGGGCGGCGGCGCTGAAGCTGGGGCACATGGCGCATGAAGGGCTGATCGCGCGCGAGGACGCCATGGCCCGCCTCGCCGCCGCCGCGCCGGAGGTCCCCGCCGCCGCGCTCGCCGGGGCCTTCGAGGAGGGGGCGGCGCTTCCCGGCCTCGCCGTGCTGCGCTGGAGCCGCGCCTGATGCACCCCAATCCCGCCTACCGCCAGTCGACCCTCGCCCAGCGGCTGCAGCTGGCCCACGCCCGCGGCTTCGGCACGCTGGCCGTCTCCGCCGAGCCGTTCCCCCTGCTCTCCCATGTGCCCTTCGTGATCGAGGGGGAGGCGGTGGACCTGCACCTGGTCCGCTCCAACCCCATCGCGCGGGTGCTGGCGGCGGGGCCGGCGGCGGCGGCGCTGGCGGTGCAGGGGCCCGACGGCTACGTCTCTCCCGACTGGTATGGCGACGCGGCGCAGGTTCCCACCTGGAACTACGTCGCCGTGCACCTGCGCGGCCGCCTGTCGCTGCGCCCGCCCGAGACGCTGCGCCCCCACCTCGAGGCCCTGTCGGCCCGCTTCGAGGAGGCGCTGCCCAAGACGCCCTGGAGGCTCTCCAAGGTCCCCGAGGCGCAGCTGGCGAAGCTGGAGCGGATGATCCTGCCCGTGCGCCTCGAGATCGAGGAGACCGACGGCACCTGGAAGCTGGGCCAGAACAAGCCCGAGGCGATGCGCCTGGGCGCCGCCGCCTCGATCGAGGGTTCGATCGGCGCGGAGCTGGCCGCGCTCGCCGCAATGATGCGGAATCCGCCGGCCTGAGGCCACGCGCCCGGCTCGCCGGCGGCCAGCCCGCCGGGCGTTCTCGGGCGGCGCCCCGCGCTTGCCCCGGGGCCGCCGCCCTGGCCCCGCCTCCCCTCGGGCGCCCCTGGCGTCGCCCCGCCCCTGCGTATGCGCTCCCGGCCCTGCGTATGCGCGCCCGGCCTTGTCCTGCTCGCCCGGCCTTGTCCGGCTCGCCCGGCCGCGGCTCGAGGCGCCGGGCCGGCCGGGCCGCGGGAACCTCTGGCGGGGCTACATCCGCGCCCGCGTCGCGGCGTCCGCGGCCTCGCGGATCGCGCGCAGCAGGGGGTGGGCGTCGGTGCGCTCGACGCCGTAGGTCAGGTTGAAGCCGTGGTCGAAGTCGGGCGGGGTCCGGGCGATCGCGTGCTGGAGGATCGTCTCCAGCTTGTCGAAGCCCTTGGCGAGCTGCGCCTCGGGCGTCCGGGCGGCGACGTATTCCTCCCACAGGGCCAGCATCTCGTCGCGCAGGTCCGCGGGCAGCGGGGCGCACAGCGTGCGCATGTCCGCCCGCTCGCGCGCCTCGCGGCCGTCGTCGGCGGTCTGCAGGACGGCCGGCACGTTGCCCGAGATCGCCTCGCCAAGGTCGTGGACCAGGGCCAGCTTCAGCAGCCGCTCGAGGTCGACGCCCGGCAGCTCGCGGGAGAACAGCACGATCATCAGCGCGAGGCGCCAGGAGTGCTCGGCCGTGCTCTCGGGCCGTCCGCCGGAGGTGAAGCCGGAGCGGAGCGTGTCCTTGAGGCGCTCGGCGCCCTCCAGGAAGGCGAGGATGGCGGAGAGGCGGTCGGGCGCGATGGGCTGGGTCATGGGCGCAGGATGCCGCCGGCGGGGCGCGGACGGAAGAGGGCGCGCGGGCGCGTCGGGCGGGGCGCCGCGCCCCGGCTCCCCCATCCGG
>CAXGVP010000267.1:0-5647 GCA_964013055.1 uncultured Albimonas sp. | reverse complement strand
GGGGGCGACCAGCGAGCCCTTCTGGGAGATGTGGTCGCCCAGCCGACGGCGCAGCGCCTCGTGCAGCAGGTGGGTGGCGGAGTGGTGGGCGCAGAGCGCGTCGCGCCGGTCGCGGCCGACCTGCAGGGTCGCGGCCTCGCCGACCGTCACCACGTGGGCGTCGTCCGACGCGATCCGGCACAGGTGCACATAGACGCCGTCGGCGCGCTTGACGGTGTCGGTCACCTCCAGCGTCACGCCCTTCGCGGTCGTGAGCGTGCCGCGGTCGCCCTGCTGGCCGCCCTGTTCGGCGTAGAACGGGGTCTGGTTGAACACCGCCTCGAAGGGCTCGGTCCCCGAGACGGCCTCGACCTCCTCGCCGTCCTTGACCAGGGCTACCAGCGTGGCGCCGGCGCGGGTGTCGGCGTAGCCGAGGAACTCGGTCGGGCCGACGCGATCGCGGATGTCGTACCACACTTTCAGATTGCCGGCGTCGCCGGTGCCCGACCAGGCGGCGCGGGCCTTGGCCTTCTGCTCGTTCATGGCGGCGTTATAGCCGTCCTGATCGACCTCGCGGTCCTGCCCGCGCAGGATGTCGGCGGTCAGGTCCAGCGGGAAGCCGTAGGTGTCGTAGAGCTTGAAGGCGGTGTCGCCGGGCAGCTTCTCGCCCTCGGCCAGGCCCTCGATCTCCGCATCCAGCAGCTTCAGGCCGCGGTCGAGGGTGGCCTTGAAGCGCTCCTCCTCGGCGCGGAGCGTCTCCTTGATCAGGCCCTCGGCCTCGCGCAGTTCCGTGTAGTGGCCGCCCATCAGGTCGATCAGGGCAGGCGCCAGCCGGTGCATCAGCGGGTCCTGCGCGCCCAGCATGTGGGCGTGGCGCATGCCGCGGCGCATGATCCGGCGCAGGACGTAGCCGCGCCCCTCGTTGGAGGGGAGCACGCCCTCGGCGATCAGGAAGGAGGCGCAGCGCAGGTGGTCGGCGATGACGCGATGGCTGGTCACCATCGGCCCGTTCGCCGCCTGGCCGGTCAGGTCGGCCGAGGCCGCGATGATCGGCGTGAACAGGTCGGTGTCGTAGTTGTTGTGCTTGCCCTGCAGGATCGTCGTCACCCGCTCGAGCCCCATGCCCGTGTCGATGGACGGCTTGGGCAGCGGCGTCGAGGACCCGTCGGCATGCGTCTCGAACTGCATGAAGACGAGGTTCCAGAACTCGATGAACCGGTCGCCGTCCTCTTCAGGCGAGCCCGGAGGGCCGCCCCAGACCTCGGGGCCGTGGTCGTAGAACAGCTCCGAGCACGGGCCGTTGGGGCCGGTGTCGCCCATCCGCCACCAGTTGTCGTCGGAGTTGATGCGGATGATGCGCTCGTCCGGCAGGCCGGCGATCCTCTTCCACAGGTCCGCTGCCTCGTCGTCCGTGGCGTGGACCGTCACCAGGATCTTTTCCTTGGGCAATCCAAAAACCTGGGTCGAGACGGTCCAGGCCTGCTCGATCGCGACGTCCTTGAAGTAGTCGCCGAAGGAGAAGTTGCCCAGCATCTCGAAGAAGGTGTGGTGGCGGGCGGTGTAGCCGACGTTGTCGAGATCGTTGTGCTTGCCCCCCGCGCGCACCGACTTCTGCGAGGTGGTGGCGCGGGAATAGGGGCGCGTCTCCAGCCCGGTGAACACGTCCTTGAACTGGACCATGCCCGAGTTGGTGAACATCAGCGACGGGTCGTTGCGCGGCACGATGGGCGAGGAGGGCACGACCTGGTGGTCGCGGCTCTCGAAGAAGCCCAGGAAGTCGGACCGGATCTGGTTGCCGGAAATCATGCGTGCAGCACTCCGTGTCGTGTCGCGGCGGCTTGGCGGTCGGGCGCAGGGTTGCGCGCGCGGATGTGTAGGGCCGAAGGGGGTTGAGGGGCAAGAGCGAGGAGGCGCCCTGCGGGCGGGCTTTGACCTGGGGCAGGCGATGCCAAGGGATCGTGGAGGGCCGGGTCCGTGGCGAGGGGGGAGGACGCTCCTGACTCACCAGAGAACAGGGGGCGCGCCGGGGGCCGTGGCAGGCGGCGCGCAGAAGACGGGTTGCGCGGGCGCCCGGGGCGGGTGGGGAGGTGGACCGTCGCGGTCAGGGCCTGTCGACGGCGGGGCGGCCTGCGCCGGCGGGTCGGCAGGGAAGGGCGGGACGGCGGCGCTGGCGCGCGGGCCCCGGGCTTGACCCGGGGCCTCTGGCGCGACGGGGGCGTCGGGCGGCGCGTCAGCGGTGGAGGACCACCGGGAGATCCTCGTAGCCGAGCACGAAGTTGGAGGTGACGCGCACGGGCGGGCCGACGACCTCGACGCGGGAGAAGCGCTTGAGGATCTCCTCCCAGACCAGGCGCAGCTGCATCTCGGCCACCCGGTTTCCCATGCAGCGGTGCACGCCGGCGCCGAACGCGACGTGGTTGCGCGCGTTCCTGCGGGCGATGTCGAAGTCGTCGGCCTCCTCGAACTTCGCCTCGTCGCGGTTGCCCGAGACGTACCACATGATCACCTTGTCGCCCTCGCGGATCGTGTGGCCGCCGAGTTCCACGTCCTCGAGCGCCGTGCGGCGCATGTAGGCGAGCGGCGTCTGCCAGCGGATGATCTCGGAGACCATGTTGGGGATCAGCGAGGGGTCCGCGGTCAGCCGGTCATATTGCTCGGGGTGGCGGTTCAGCGCCCAGACGCCGCCGGAGATCGAGTTGCGGGTGGTGTCGTTGCCCCCCACGATCAGCAGCATCAGGTTGCCCAGCAGCGTGAACGGGTCGTCGCCGAAGTCCTTCGTGTCCGGGTGCTGGGCCATCAGCGAGATGAAGTCCATCGCCGGGGGCCCGTCCTTTCGCGCCTCCCACAGGCCCTGGAAGGCCGACAGGCACTCCATCAGGATGCGGCGGCGCTCCATCTCGTCGAGGCTGTTGTTGCCCATGCCGGGGTTGGAGGTCACCACGTCGGACCAGAACGGCAGCTTGTGACGCTCCTCCCACGGGAAGTCGAAGAGGGTGGCGAGCATCTGGGTGGTGATCTCGATCGAGACCCGCTCGACCCAGTTGAATTCCTCGCCCACGGGCAGCTCGTCCATCACCGCGGCGATGCGGCCCCGCATCAGCGCCTCGAGGTCGCCCAGCCGGTTGGGGGCGACGGCGGGCATCGCGGGCTTGCGCCACTTGGGATGCACCGGCGCGTCCTCGGAGATGAAGCTGCGCGGGTTGAACTGGGGGTTGCGCTCGCCCAGCGAGATGCCGCCCAGCGAGGAGAAGCGGCGGTGGTCGGTGTCCACCTTCATGATCTGCTCGTAGGAGGAGATCGACCAGTAGGGGCCGAACTCGCTCTCGCGGCACAGGTGCACGGGGGCCTCGCGGCGCAGGCGGGGGAAGAACGGGCGGTGCACGTCGGCGGCGAAACGCTCGGGCCGCGAGACGTCGAAGTCTTCCAGCGGCGTGGTGCGGGCCTCGTCCTCCGCGGCGGCGAGCGCCTCGTCGGTCATCTTCAGCATGGCGGTCTCCCTTTGACTGCCCCCCTGTCGGAGGGGCGGGGGTCCGGTCTCGAGGCCGGACGTTGCTCCCGCGGGGAGCATACAGGCTCGAGCGACGCGCGCGTAAACTTTTCGGGCCGGAAGGGTGTGCGACGTAGCGGAAGTTGCGCGGCCGCGCGGGGGCTATTCGGAAAGCGGGATCGTGTTCTCCACCCCCTCGGCGCCGGCGAAGACCACCAGCAGGCGCAGCGGGACCTCGCCGGTGACGACGCCGGAGTGGGGGACCTCGTGCGCCTCCACCAGCGCCTCGCCGGCGCGATAGGTGCGCACCGTGCCGGCGGCGTCGCGGTAGCTCACGGTGATCTCCCCTTCCAGCACCCAGGCGAACAGCGGCGCGAGGTGGCGATGCAGGCCCGTGCCCTGTCCCGGCTGCATCGTGACGATGGCCGAGGTCAGTTGCGCCTCGCCCTCGGGCCACGCGATCGGCGCGCCCAGGACGTCGGTCGTCGTGCTCAGCAGCGGGTGCAGGGGCGGGTAGTCCTCGGCCGCCGCGGGGGCGGCGAGGGCGAGGGCGAGCAGGACGGCGAGGCGGCGGGGCATGGGCCGGGCTCCGGGGCAGGGGACGGGAGGACCGATCCTGCCCTGCCGCGAACGCAACGTCACCCGCCCCGACGTCCGCCGCCCCCTCCGGCGCAACGTTTTCCCGTCCGCGACGACCCCGCGTCCGCTCTTGCAAGCGTTTCGAATCCGCGCGACCGTGTGCGTCGCAGCGAGGTCCCGACCCCGTCCCGGCGGCGAGGGCGCCCGGGGGGAGCCGGAAGCGAGGGGCTCGCGCACCCGACAGGAGGGCCGGCGACGGTCCGCGAGGCAAAGGAAAAACCACGAATGATCCGCACCCTTTTCGCAGCGGCCTCCGTGCTCGCGCTCGGCGCCGTGGCCGCTCAGGCGGAGCTGAAGCCGGCGGTGATCTACGATCACGGCGGCAAGTTCGACAAATCCTTCAACGAGGCCGCCTACACCGGCGCCGAGCAGTTCAAGACCGAGACCGGGGTCGAGTACCAGGAGTTCGAGATCCAGAACGACGCCCAGCGCGAGCAGGCCCTGCGCCGCTTCGCCCAGCGCGGCGCGGATCCGATCGTGGCCATCGGCTTCTCCTTCGCGGCCGCGCTCGAGAAGGTCGCGCCCGAGTTCCCCGACAGCCATTTCGCCATCGTCGACATGGTCGTCGACCAGCCCAACGTCCGCTCCATCGTGTTCAAGGAGGAGGAGGGCTCCTACCTCGTGGGCATCATGGCCGCGATGGCCTCGCAGACCGGCAAGGTCGGCTTCATCGGCGGCATGGACATCCCCCTGATCCGCAAGTTCGAATGCGGCTACAAGGGCGGCGTCGCCTCGATCGAGGGCGCCGAGGTCGTGGCCAACATGACCGGCACCACGCCCGCCGCCTGGAACGATCCCGCCCGCGGCACCGAGCTGGCCAAGTCGCAGTTCGCCGACGGCGCCGACGTGGTCTACCACGCGGCCGGCGGCACCGGCATCGGCGTGATCCAGGCGGCCGCCGACGAGGGCAAGCTGGCGATCGGCGTGGACAGCAACCAGAACGGCCTCGCGCCCGGCTCGGTCCTGACCTCGATGCTCAAGCGCGTCGACGTCGCCGTCTACGAGACCTTCATGGACGTCAAGAACGACGCCTGGACCTCGGGCTTCGAGGTCTTCGGCCTGGCCGAGGACGGCGTGGGCGTCGCCATGGACGACAACAACAAGGACCTGGTCTCCGCCGAGATGCTCAATGCCGTCGAGGCCGCCAAGGCCGCGATCATCGCCGGCGACATCGAGGTGCACGACTACATGTCCGACAGCGCCTGCCCCTACTGAGCGGGCCGAGCGAGCTTCGGCCGGCGGGGCGCGCCCCCGCCGGCCGATCCGACGACGACCTGCGCTATTTCCGGAATATCCCCATGAACGCTGGCTTCAGGCGTCCGCGCACCTTCCGCGTCTTCGCCCCCTCGGCGCCCTATCTCACGGGCGGCCTGGGCCGCCCGCCGGCGTCCTCGCCGCCGCCGCGCGCCATGCTCGACGCCGTCGGCGCCGGGGTGCTGGCCCTCGCCCTGGTGGGGCTGGCCGTTGGGACCGAGGCGCATGCCGAGCCGGCGGTGATCTATTCCACCGGCGGAAAGTTCGACAAGAGCTTCAACGAGGGCG
>CAXGVP010000266.1:0-5658 GCA_964013055.1 uncultured Albimonas sp. | reverse complement strand
GGGGCGGGCGCTCCGGCTCGGCGGCGGCGTCGAAGCGGAAGCCGCCGAAGCGCAGGCCGCGCGCGTCGACGGTGACCAGCCGCCCCAGCGGGGACGGGGACAGGCCCGCGAGGATCGCCACCGCCATCTGCGCCTGCAGCGCGCCGACCATGCCGACCACCGGCCCCAGCACGCCGTCCTCGGCGCAGGAGCCCGCCCGCTGCGGCAGGTCGGGAAACACCGCCCGCAGGCTCGGGGCCCCGCCGCAGAAGGCGCCGGCATAGCCCTCCAGCCCCAGCACGGAGGCGCTGACCAGCGGCCGCCCGGCGCCGCGGCAGGCGTCCGAGAGGATATAGCTGACCGCAAAGCTGTCGGCGCAGTCGAGCGCCAGGTCCGCCCCCTCGCACAGCGCCGCCACGTTGGCCGGATCGAGGGCGGCGGCCACCGGCTCGACCCGGCACTCGGGGTTCAGCGCGGCGAGGGCGGCGGCGGCGGCCTCGACCTTGGGGCGGCCGACGTCGGCCTCGCGGAACAGGGTCTGGCGGTGGAGATTGCCCGCGTCCACCCGGTCGGAATCGACCAGCCGGATGCGGCCCACGCCGGCCCCGACGAGATACTGCAGCACCGGCGCGGCCAGCCCGCCGGCCCCGACCACCAGCACATGCGCCCCGCGCAGGCGGTCCTGGCCCTGCGCGCCGAACTCGGGCACGGCGACCTGGCGGGCGTAGCGGCTCATCGCGTCGCCTCGATCCACTGGCGCAGGCGCGCCTCGGGGTCGGCGTTCAGCGTGATGTCGGTGACGGCCGAAACCACGTCCGCCCCGGCCGCGAAGGCGCCCTCCGCCCGCTCGACGCTCATGCCCCCGATGGCGACCAGGGGCAGGTCGCCGATCCGGGCCTTCCACTCGGTCACCCGCTCGAGGCCCTGCCGCTCCCATTTCATCTTCTTGAGGATCGTGGGGTAGACCGGGCCCAGGGCCACGTAATCGGGGGCGAGGGACAGGGCGCGCTCCAGTTCCGCCTCGTCATGGGTGCTGACGCCCAGCTTCAGGCCGGCGCGGCGGATGGCGGGCAGGTCGGCCTCGTCGAGGTCCTCCTGCCCCAGGTGCAGCCAGTCGCAGCCGGCGTCGATGGCGACCTGCCAGTGGTCGTTGACCACCAGCGTCGCGCCATGGGCGCGGCAGAGGGCCAGGGCCTGGGGGACGATGCGGCGCAGCTCCGCCTCCGGCGTCTCCTTGATGCGCAGCTGCACCAGCTTCACGCCCAGCGGCAGCATCCGCGCGAGCCAGGGGAGCCCGTCGAAGATCGGGTAGAACCGGTCGAGGCTCATTCCAGGAACGCCTTTCCGATCAGCGGGGTGGAGGGGGCGGCCATGTCGCGCGGCTCCATCGGGTCGGCCTCGAAGGCGAGGCGGCCGGCCTGCACGGCGCGGGCGAAGCCCTCGGCCATCGCCGCCGGGTCGCCGGCCTTCGCCACGGCGGTGTTCAGGAGCACGGCGTCGAAGCCCATCTCCATCGCCTGCGCCGCCTGGCTGGGCAGGCCGAGGCCCGCATCCACCACCATCGGCACCTCGGGGAACTGGGCGCGCAGGGTGCGCAGGCCGTAGATGTTGGTCAGCCCCAGCCCGGTGCCGATGGGCGCGCCCCAGGGCATCAGCACCTCGCAGCCCGCCGACAGCAGCCGGTCGGCGAGCACCACGTCCTCGGTCGTGTAGGGGAACACCTGGAAGCCGTCCTCGACCAGGATCCGCGCCGCCTCGGCCAGGCCGAACGGATCGGGCTGCAGGGTGTCGGCATGGCCGATCACCTCCAGCTTGATCCAGGGGGTGTCGAACAGCTCGCGCGCCATGTGGGCGGTGGTCACCGCCTCCTTCACCGAATGGCAGCCGGCGGTGTTGGGCAGCATCGCCACGCCGAGGCCGCGGGCCAGCTCCCAGAAGGCGGCGCCGGCCTGCTGGCCGCCGGACTCGCGCCGCACCGAGACGGTGGCGATGCCGGCGCCCGAGCGGCGGAACGCCTCCGCCAGCACGCTGGGCGAGGGATATTGCGCCGTGCCCAGCATCAGCCGCGAGGCGATCTCGGTCCCGTAGAGCTCCATCTCAGCCTCCCTGCCGCGGGGCGACGATCTCGACCCGGTCGCCGGGGGAGAGCGTGGCGCCCGCCCGCGCCGTCGCCGGCACGAAATCCTCGTTGAGCGCGGTGGCGACCTTCGCGTCGCCGTAGCCCAGCTCGTCGAGCAGCGCCGAGAGCGTCCCGGCCTGCACCTCGGCGCCCTCGCCGTTAATCGTGATCTTCATCCATCAACTCCGGTCGGCTGCCGTCGCAGGCCGCTTGCACCGCCTGAGCCGCCAGCGCGGGGGCCAGCAGGAAGCCATGGCGGAACAGGCCGTTGACGAGGATCGCGTCGCCCTGCCGGCGCAGGCGCGGCAGGTTGTCGGGAAAGGCGGGGCGGGCGTCGGCGCCATGCTTGACCAGCTCGGCCTCGCCGAAGGCGGGGTGCAGGGCGTAGGCGGCCGACAGCAGCTCCAGCGCTGCGCGGACGCTGCGGCGGCGGTCGTCGCTCTCGATCTGGGTGGCGCCGAGCATGAACAGGCCGCCCGCACGCGGCACGACATAGAGCGGGTGGCGCGGGTGCAGCAGCCGCACCGGGCGGGCGAGGCGGATCTCGGCGCTGCGCAGCACCGCCATCTCGCCCTTCACCCCGCGCAGGTCCGGCAGGACGTCTCGCGCGGCCAGCCCGCGGCAGTCGAAGACCGGGCCCTCGGGCCGCGCGGTCCCGGCGACGAAGCGCACGCCGTCCCGCTCCAGCCGCTCGCGCAGGTGCACGAGGGCCGCGCGCGGATCCAGATGCGCCTCGTCGCGCACCAGCAGGCCGCGGTCGAAGCGCCCGGCGAGATCCGGCTCCAGCGCCGCGATCGCGTCGCCGTCGAGCCGCTCGGCCTGCGGAACCCGCCGGGCGAAACGGTCCAGCTCCCGCCGGTCGCGGCCAAGCGCCAGCACCAGCGTGCCGCGCCGCTCGACCTGGACGCCCTGGCGCTGCCACCAGTCGGCGGCCTGGCGGCCGAGGCGGACCACCGGCTCCTCGGCCGTCTCGCCCTCGCAGAACGGGGCCAGCATGCCGCCCGCCCACCACGAGCAGCCGTGCGGCCCGGGCGTGGGCGAGGGATCGAGGACCGTCGCCTCGCAGCCCCGCGCGACCAGCTCCGTCGCCACGCACAGGCCGGCGACGCCGGCGCCCAGGACGCTCGCGCGCCTCATCGCCGGCGGCCGCGGGTCGGAAGGGATCGCTTCTGGGTCATGTCAGCCTCCCCCGACGGCGGGAGGAGACAGGGACCGCGGGAGGCGTGCGCGCTCTCCGGGTCGATCTCCGTTCCCTACGCCGGCATTGCCCGGATCAGGTTCGATGGGTCGGCTCGCGCCTCTCAGCCCCGGACGGGGCGCCCCAACGGATGCACCAGCGGTAGCAGGCGGGCGGGCGCGTTGCAAACCTCGTCGCCGGGGGCGCGGGGCCCGCCCACAATAAACTTGCCGTTCGGCAGGCGCGGCGCTACACCCCCCCGGCTCGACCGCCAAGAGTCGGGAAAACCGTTGTGGCACAAACATTTGCGTGCATTCGATGCCCGTGGGAGGAGCCCGCCCATGACCGCCCCGACCCTCGACCGCCAGGCGCTGGCCCGGCGCTACGACCTGGCGCCCTCGACCGAAACCGCCCGCCGGACGCAGGCCGCCTACGCCCGGATGAGCCGCGTGGTGACCCCGTTCGACTGGGCGATCCACGCCCCCTATGTCGAGGCGATCAACCGCCTGAAGGCCGAGCGCAACGCGGTGATCCTGGCCCACAACTACATGACCCCCGAGATCTACCACGGCGTCGCGGATTTCGTCGGCGACAGCCTGCAGCTGGCGATCCGCGCCAGCGAGGTCGACGCCGAGGTGATCGTGCAATGCGGCGTGCACTTCATGGCCGAGACCTCGAAGATCCTGAACCCCGCCAAGACCGTGCTGATCCCCGACCGCGAGGCCGGCTGCTCGCTGGCCGAGAGCGTCACGCCCGAGGGCATCGCGCAGATGCGCGCCCGCCATCCCGGCGCGCCGGTGGTGACCTACGTCAACACCTCGGCGGAGGTGAAGGCGGTCTCGGACGTGTGCTGCACCTCGTCCAACGCCGCGCAGATCGTGGCGGCGATGGAGTCGGAGACCGTGATCATGGCCCCCGACAAGCACCTCGCGCGCAACGTGGCCAAGCAGGTCCCCCACAAGCGGATCGTGTGGTGGGACGGCGCCTGCGTGGTGCACGAGCGGTTCACCGCCGACGACCTGCGCCTGTTCCGCGAGGGGCGCCCCGAGGCCCTGATCATCGCCCATCCCGAATGCCCCACCGACGTGGTGGAAGAGGCGGATTTCGCCGGCTCCACCAGCGGCATCATCGACTTCGTGCGGCGCGAGCGCCCGCGCGAGGCGATGCTGGTCACCGAATGCTCGATGGCCTCCAACATCTCCGACGAGCTGCCGGAGGTGGAGTTCGTCGGCCCCTGCAACATGTGCCCCTACATGAAGACGATCACGCTGGAGAAGATCCTGTGGTCGCTGCACGCGATGGAGGGGGCGGTGGAGGTCGCGCCCGACATCGCCGCGAAGGCGCGCCGCCCGATCGAGCGGATGATCGCCCTCTCCCGCCCGCAGGGCTGAGCGGCGGATGCAGCGCATCGCGACCTCGCGGGTGGTGATCGTGGGCGCGGGGCTGGCTGGGCTCTACGCCGCGCTGGCGCTGGCCCCGCGGCCGGTGCTGGTGATCTCTCCCGACCCGCTGGGCGAGGGGGCGAGCTCGGCCTGGGCGCAGGGCGGGGTGGCGGCGGCCCTGGCGCCGCCCGACGATGCGGCCGCGCACGCCGCCGACACGCTCCGCGCCGGCGCAGGGCTGGTCGACGCCGCGGTGGCGCAGGCGACGACGGCCGAGGCGCGCGCCCATGTGATCGCGCTGACCCGGCTGGGCGCCCCCTTCGACCGCACGGCCGGGGGCGGCTATGTGTTGTCGCGCGAGGCGGCGCACAGCTTCGCCCGCGTGGCCCGCATCGGCGGCGACGGGGCCGGCGCCGGCATCATGCGCGCCCTGATCGCGCGGGTGCGCGAGACGCCCTCGATCCAGATCCTGGAAGGCGCCTCCGCCGAGGCGCTGCGGGTCGCGGTCGGGCGCGTGACGGGGGTGGAGATCGCCCCCTCCGTCCCCGGCGGTCCCGGCCCTGCCTGGATCGAAAGCCCCGCGGTGCTGCTGGCCGCAGGCGGGGCGGGCGGGCTGTTCGCCACGACCACCAACCCCTCGCGCATCCGCGGGCAGGCGCTGGGGATCGCGGCGCGGGCCGGCGCCGTGATCGCGGATGCGGAGTTCGTGCAGTTTCACCCCACCGCGCTCGACGTCGGCCTCGACCCCGCGCCGCTGGCGACCGAGGCGCTGCGGGGCGAGGGCGCGGTCCTGATCGACCGCGGCGGCCGCCGGATCCTGGCGGGGCTGCACCCGGACCTCGAGCTTGCGCCGCGCGACGTGGTGGCCCGCGCCGTCTATGCCTGCGCGCAGGCCGGCGGGCGGCCGATGCTGGATACGCGCGCGGCGCTGGGGCCGCGCATCGACGCGGCCTTCCCCGCCGTCGCCGCCGCCTGCCGGCGGGCCGGGATCGACCCCGCCC
>CAXGVP010000265.1:0-5659 GCA_964013055.1 uncultured Albimonas sp. | reverse complement strand
CGATCCGCAGGCGCATTTCGCCCGCCTGCAGGACTCGCTGCTGGCCCGCGGCGCCCTGCGCACCGAGATCGCCCCCGCCGACGCCCCCTACGACCGCGGCGACCTGGAGCGCAACTTCCGCCTGATCGCCTTCCGCACCGAGTTCCCGAAGGAGGGCGAGCGCCTCGACGCGCGCCCGCTGGGCAAGTGGCGCCACGAGATCACCTGGCGGATGCTGGGCGACGACCGCCCCTCGGACCACGCGCGGATGCAGGCGCTGGGCGCGCGCATCGCCGAGGCGACCGGCCTCGAGGTGCGCGAGGCCGAGGCCGACGAGACCCCGCGGATGCTGATCATGTACCTCGGCCCCGAGTCGCGTCCGCGCATGCGCCGGGCGCTGGGCACGCGGTTCTCGGACACGCAGCTGGAGATGTTCGACACCTGGTCCTCGCAGCTGTGGGTGGTCTGCTACGCGACCTCGTTCCGCGGGGGCGAAGGCGACTGGACGACCGGGGCGATGATCGGGATCCGCGACGAGCTGCCCGGCCTGCTGCGCGACTCCTGCCTGGACGAGGAGGTGGTGCAGGCGCTGGGCCTGCCCAACGACGACGACACGGTGCGGCCCTCGATCTTCAACGACGACGAGGAGTTCGCCTTCATGACCGAGCATGACGCGGACCTCCTGCGGATCCTCTACGACCCCCGCCTGAGGCCCGGCATGACCGAGGCCGAGGCCGCCCCCATCGTGCGCCGCATCGTGACCGGCATGACCCACGTCCCCGCCCGCCTGCCCGGCCGCGAGCGCCCGCCCCCCGCGGCGACGCCCGCCCCCGACCTCCGTCCGCCCAACCCCCTGCCCCCCAGGCGCCGCGCCGCCGGGCAGGTCTCCTGACCACTCTCCCGCCCGGAGCGCCCTGCGTCCTTCGCTCGCTCCACATGTCCCCCCGCTCCCCGCCGCACCCGCTCGACGCCTCGGCATCTCCGCCGCGCCCGCCATACGGGCGCCCCGGGCCTGACCCGGGGCCTCTCGCCCCCCGCCACCGGCGCAACACCCGTGGCTCAGGCCCCCACCAGGCGGCAAACACGCCCCTCGCCGCCCGCCCGAAGGCGCGCCCGGCGACCAGGCGCCCGGACCGCCCGATCCCGCCGCCACAGCGCCCCCGCCATGGCGCAGCGCCCACCCCACAGGCGCCCCGGGCTTGACCCGGGGCCTCTCGCCACCCGCCACCGGCGCAACACCCGTGGCTCAGGCGCCCACCAAGCGGCAAACACGCTCCTCGCCGCCCGCCCGAAGGCGCGCCCGGCGAACAGGAACCCGGACCGCCCGATCCCGCCGCCACAGCGCGCCCACCAAGGCGCAGCGCCCACCCCACAGGCGCCCCGGGCTTGACCCGGGGCCTCTCGCCCCCCGCCACCGGCGCAACACCCGCGGCTCAGGCGCCCACCAAGCGGCAAACACGCCCCTCGCCGCCCGCCAGAAGGCGCGCCTCGCGAACAGGCGCCCGGACCGCCCGATCCCGCCGCCACAGCGCGCCCGCGAAGGCGCAGCGCCCGCCACACCGGCGCCCCGGGCTTGACCCGGGGCCGCCGGCGGGCCGCCGTGGGTGCGGACGACGGGGACCAGCGCCGGGAGCGGGCGGCCTCAGTCCTCGGGCTCGGTGGTGAAACGCAGGGGAAAACCGTTGGCGCGGCCCGCCTCGTTGGCGTCGGCGGCCTTGGTCTCGGCAACCTCGCGGGTGTAGACGGCGACCACGCAAACGCCCCTCCGGTGAGCGGTGATCATCACCCGCCAGGCCTGGTCCTCGGTCAGCCGGAACACGCTCTTGAGCACCGCGGTCACGAACTCGCGCGGGGTGAAGTCGTCGTTGAGAAGGATCACCTTCCACAGCCGCGGGCGCTGCGCCTTCGGCTTCGCCTTCGCTTCGAGATCGGAGTCGGCGGTCCCGCTCATGGGCCTCTCCCGTGACCTGCCCGGCGCCTCGCCCCGGGCCGCATCGCGCGACCGGGGCAAACTGGCATGACCGCGGCGCAAGGTCCATGCCCGAGCGGCCCCCTCCGCTGCGGCCCCCCTCCGCTGCGGTCTTGACGCCGCCGTCCCGGCCGGGGGATGGGAAGGGCCCCTCGTCCCGCGGGCCGCGCCTTCGCGTCCCGCCCCCCGTCCCGTCCGGAGATCCTGCGATGACCTACCTCGGCCTCGACCTCGGCACCTCTTCGGCGAAGGCGGCGCTGATGGACGCGGACGGGGCGGTGATCGCCTCGCGCTCGGCGCCGCTGGCCGTGACCCGGCCCGCGCCCGGCTGGTCCGAGCAGGCCCCCGGCGACTGGATCGAGGCCTGCTGGGCGGCGCTGGACGCGCTCGCCGCCGACCATCCGGCCGAGATGGCGGCGGTGGAGGGCATCGGCCTGTCGGGCCAGATGCACGGGGCGACCTTCCTGGGGGCCGACGACCGCCCGCTGCGCCCGGCGATCCTGTGGAACGACATGCGCGCAGCCCCCGACTGCGCCGCGCTCGACGCCGCCGCCGACTTCCGCGGCATCGGCGGCAACCTGGTGATGCCCGGCTTCACCGCGCCCAAGGCCGCCTGGCTGGCGCGCGAGGAGCCGGCGCTGTTCGAGGCGACGAAGCGCATCCTGCTCCCCAAGGACTACGTCCGCCTGGCGCTGACCGGGGAGGCGGTCTCGGACATGTCCGACGCCTCCGGCACGCTGTGGCTCGACGTCGCCTCGCGCGACTGGTCGGACGCGCTGCTGGCGGCCACCGGGCTCGACCGCTCCCACATGCCGGCGCTGGTCGAGGGCTCGGAACCCTCGGGCCGCCTGCGGGCCGAGCTCTGCGCCCGCTGGGGCATGACGAAGGCGCCGGTGGTGGCGGGCGGCGGCGGCGACAACGCCGCCGCGGCCTGCGGGGTGGGGGCGCTGGCGGCGGGCACCGCCTTCGTCTCGCTGGGCACCTCGGGGGTGCTGTTCGTGGCGGGCGACGCCTTCCGCCCCAACACCGCCGTGGCCGTGCACGCCTTCTGCCACGCGGCCCCGGGCCTGTGGCACCAGATGGGCGTGATCCTCGCCGCCGCCGACGCGCTGGAGTGGCTCGCGACCATCGCCTCCACCCCCGCCGCCGGGCTGATCGCCGAGGCCGAGGCCGCCGACGCCTCGGGCGAGGGCGAGACCGAGGCGCTGTTCCTCCCCTACCTCTCGGGCGAGCGCACGCCCCACAACGACCCCGCCGCCCGCGGCGCCTTCGCGGGGCTCGCGCGGGGCGCGTCGCGCGCCGACCTGACCCGCGCGGTGCTCGAGGGCGTGGCGCTGGCCTTCGCCGACTGCCAGGCGGCGCTGGGCGCGGCCGGCACGGATTTCGAGAGCGCCTGGGCGGTGGGCGGCGGCGCCCGCTCGCGCCTGTGGCTGCGGATCGTGGCGGCGGCGCTCGACCGCCCCCTGACCCTGCCGCCCGCGGGCGACTTCGGCGCGGCGCTGGGGGCCGCGCGCCTCGGCCTCTGCGCCGCCACGGGCGCCTCGCCGACCGCGGTCTGCGCCCCGCCCGAGCCGGCCGAGGTCATCGCTCCCGACCCCGCGCTGGTCGCCCGCATGGCCGAGCGTCGCGAGCGCTTCCGCGCCCTGCACCCCGCGATCTCGGGCGCGCTGGAGGTCTAGGCCACCCGCCCCTGCCAGCGGCGGCGGGAGGCGTCGTCGAGCAGCGCCAGCGCCAGGAACACCAGCCCGCCGGCCGCCAGCCCCGCGCCGACCACCCCCACCGAGGCCCAGCCGTAGCCCGCCGCCAGCGCCATGCCGCCCAGCCACGGCCCGATCGCATTGGCGACGTTGAAGGCCGAGTGGTTGAGCGCGGCGGCCAGCATCTGCGCGTCGCCGGCCACGTTCATCAGCCGCGTCTGCAGGATCGGCGACAGCGCGCAGCCGAGCCCCACCAGGAACACCGCCGGAAACATCGCGATCACGTCGTCGGCCACCGCGGCGAAGATCAGCATCGAGACGGTGCTGGCGACCATGGTCGCGAAGATCGCCGGCGTCATCGCCCGGTCGGCCGCCCAGCCTCCGGCCATCGAGCCGGCGGTCATGCCGGCCCCGAACACCGCCAGCAGCCCCGGCAGCCAGGAGGCCGGGGCGTGGGCGTGCTCGATCACGATCGAACCGAGGTAGGTGTAGACGCAGAACATCCCCGCGAAGCCGATCGCGCCCATGCCCAGCGTCAGCCAGACCTGCCGGCTGCGCAGGGCGGCGAGCTCTCGCAGGGGGCTCGCGCCCGCATCGGGCCGCTGGACGGGGGCCAGCCAGGCCAGCAGCGCCGACGAGACCGCCGCCAGCCCCGCCACGACCGCGAAGGCCCAGCGCCAGCCGAACCCCTGGCCGATCGCGTTGGCCAGCGGCACCCCCACCACCGTGGCGATGGCGAGCCCCAGCAGCACCCGCGCCACCGCCTGTCCCCGGCGGTTGGGCGCGACCATCGAGGCCGCCATCAGCGCCGCAGCCCCCAGGTAGGCGCCGTGCGGCAGGCCGGCGACGAAGCGCGAGGCGACGAAGGCCGGGTAGCCCTCGACCAGGCCCGAGGCGCCGTTGGCCAGCGCGAACAGCGCCATCAGCGCCACCAGGATCGTGCGCCGCGCGATGCGCGCGGCCATGACGGTGAGGATCGGCGCGCCGACGCAGACGCCCAGCGCATAGGCCGAGATGGCGTGGCCGGCCTGGGTCTCGCGGATGCCGAACTCGGCGGAGAAGAAGGGGACGAGGCTCATCGAGGCGAACTCGGCGACCCCGATGGAGAAGCCGCCCAGCGCGAGCGCGAGCATCACGAGCCCGCCGCGCGCGACGGTGGGGGAGGAGGACAAGGCCGGACCTTTCGTCTTGCGGCGCGAAACGCAGGGGGGGCGGCGCCGCGGAAACGGATGCGGCGGGGGCGGGGCGACTCGCGCCCCGCCCCCGCCGTTTCGCGCATCCTGCCTCGCCCAACCCCTTGGCGCACGTAACGATTGCGGCCACAGCGCGCAGCCCCGCCTTGCGCATGCTGCATGGCGGCATGGCCCCCGGTTGAACCCCGGCCAACCGCTCCCCGCGCTCAGCCTTTCCATCCCCCCATGCCCGTCCGCAGGGCGCCCACCCTCCGCCCAGCCCCGGCAGGGGGCGGCCTCCCCGGCCCACAGGCGCCCTGCGGGCGGGCATGGCTGCGTCGTGCGTGGCGCGGGCGTGGCGCCCGAAGACGCGGAGCGTCGTCCGGGCCCGCCTCGTCATCCGGCATCCAAAGCGCCCGCGGGCCCCAGCCGCGCAAGGAGGGCCCTACGTCCTCCCGCCCTCGGCAGATCGGGCGTCCCGCCGAGCGGTTCGTCCCAGCCCGCCCGCAGGGCGCCTGCGGGCCCGGAGGCCGCCCCTGCGCGGGGGAACGGACTACAGGCGCCCTGCGGGCGGGCTTGGCTGCGTCGCGCACGAGACAGGCGAGGCGTCCGGTAGAGCGGCGCGTTGCGTGGATCCGCCGCGCCATGCGGGGATGGAAGCGCCTGGCACCCCCTGGCGACAGGAGGGGCAGACGCCCGGCAGCCCTCCGAAGATGGAGCGCCCCGCCCGCCATCCCGACCAAGCCCGCCCGCAGGGCGCCTGTAGACCCGGGGACCGCCCCAGCGGGGCGGAACGGACTACAGGCGCCCTGCGGGCGGGCTTGGCTGCGTCGCGCGCGTGG
>CAXGVP010000264.1:0-5673 GCA_964013055.1 uncultured Albimonas sp. | reverse complement strand
GTGCGCCGTGCCCGAGGAGGCGAGTCGCCCCGATACGCTCCGCGCGCTGAGCGATGCGCCCCCGCGCGAGGCGCCCCGTCCCGCGGTCGCCGCCGCCTGAGCTTGCTGCATTGCGATGACCGATTGCACGGGGCCGCCCGTCGGCGCCGGTTCCGTGCACGACCCTTGCGTGAAATCTACCCAGGGCGGGAGGGTCTTGCGAATTATCGCGAGTGCACGAACGAATGTTGACGGGCGGGGCGGTGAAATGGTCGAGTATCGATAACTTCCCGCAGCTTGCCCGACCATGGAGCGGCCGATGATCGAGCTTCCCTACCTCCTGTTCCTGGGCGACGCGCCCGACCCGCTCGCGGCCAAGGTCGCCCAGGGGATCAAGGACTGGAACCCCGACGCCGCCGTCGGCCAGCTCCGCCTTCCCGGCTGCAACGCCGACATGAAGCTGCCCGAGATGACCATCGACCAGGCGGTCGAGGCCGGCGTGAAGACGCTGGTGATCGGCGTCGCCAACCGCGGCGGCATCATCTCCGACAAGTGGAAGGTCGTGCTGAAGGAGGCGCTGGAGAAGGGCCTCGACCTCGCCTCGGGCCTGCACAACCTGCTGCGCGACGAGCCGGAGCTGGTGGCGCTGGCCAAGGCCAACGGCCGCAGCCTGCACGACGTGCGCATCCCGACGGTGAAATACCCCATCGCCTCGGGCGTGAAGCGCGCCGGCAAGCGCTGCCTCGCGGTCGGCACGGACTGCTCGGTCGGCAAGATGTACACCGCGCTCGCCATGGGCCGGGAGATGGAGACGCGGGGCATCAAGTCCTCGTTCCGCGCCACCGGCCAGACCGGCATCCTGATCACCGGCGAGGGCGTGCCGCTCGACGCCGTGATCGCCGATTTCATGGCCGGCTCGATCGAGTGGCTGACGCCCGACAACGACGCCGACCACTGGGACCTGATCGAGGGGCAGGGGTCCCTGTTCCACGCCTCCTACTCCGGCGTGACGCTGGCGCTGATCCATGGCGGCCAGCCCGACGCGCTGGTGGTCTGCCACGAGCCGACGCGGCCCCACATGCGCGGCCTGCCGGACTACAAAGTGCCCTCGATCGGCGCGGTGGCGGATCTCGCGCTGACCATGGCGCAGATGGTCAACCCCGACTGCAAGGTGATCGGCATCTCGGTGAACACCTCCGGCATGCCCGAGGCCGAGGCGCGGGCCTACCTCAAGGAGCTGGAGGCGGAATACAAGATGCCCGCCGTCGACCCGTTCCGCACCGGCGTCGGCGCCCTCGTCGACGCGCTGACGGCCTGATCGCATGGCCGGCCCGATCCTGACCGCCCGCCGGGAGGTCTTCCGCCTGCGGGAGGCCTTCACCATCTCTCGCGGCTCGCGCACCGAGCAGGCGGTGGTGACCATCGAGGTCGCGGCCGGCGCCTTCAAGGGATGGGGGGAGTGCACCCCCTATCCGCGCTACGACGAGACGCCCGAGGGCGTGATCGCCGAGATCGAGGCCCTGGAGACCCAGGGCCTCAACCGCGCCGCGCTGCGCGAGCGGATGCATGCGGGCGCCGCGCGCAACGCCGTCGACTGCGCGCTGTGGGACCTCGAGGCGAAGGCCGCCGGGATCGAGGCCTGGCGCCTGGCCGGTCTGCCGAAGCCCGGCCCCTGCGTGACCGCCTACACGTTGTCGCTGGCCGACCCCGAGCACATGCGCCGCAAGGCCGCCGAGAACGCCTTCCGCCCGCTGCTCAAGATCAAGCTGGGCGGCGAGGGCGACATGGCCCGGCTCGAGGCGGTGCGCGAGGGCGCGCCGAGCTCGATGATCATCGTCGACGCGAACGAGGGCTGGTCGGCCGCCGAATACGCAGAGCTCGCGCCCGCGCTCAAGCGCCTGGGCGTGGCGATGGTCGAGCAGCCGCTGCCGGCCGGGGCCGATGGCGACCTCGCCGAGGTCGAGCGCCTGGTCCCGGTCTGCGCCGACGAGAGCTGCCACGACACCTCGACGCTGCCCGCGCTGAAGGGCAAGTACGACATGATCAACATCAAGCTCGACAAGACCGGCGGCCTGACCGAGGCGCTGGCGCTTCGTGACGCCGCACGCGCCGAGGGCTACCAGGTCATGGTGGGCTGCATGATGGGCTCGTCGCTCGCCATGGCGCCGGCGGTGCTGGCCGCGCAGGGGGCGGAGGTCGTGGACCTCGACGGGCCCCTGCTGCTGGCCGAGGACCGCGACCCGCCGCTGCATTACGACGCCGAAGGCGTCCACCCGTCCACGCCGGCCCTGTGGGGCTGAAGGAGCATCCCATGTCCCGCATCGTCTACGTCAACGGCGAGTATCTCCCCGAGGAAGAGGCCAAGGTCTCGATCTTCGACCGCGGCTTCCTGATGGCCGACGCCGTCTACGAGGTCTGCTCGGTCCTCGACGGCAAGCTGCTGGAGTTCGAGGGGCACATCGCCCGCCTGCACCGCTCGCTGTCGGAGCTGAAGATGGCCGAGCCCTGCTCGGACGAGGAGCTGCTGGAGATCCACCGCGAGCTGGTGAAGCGCAACGAGGTGAGCGAGGGCGGCGTCTACCTGCAGGTGACCCGCGGCGCGGCGGACCGGGACTTCGCCTGGTCGAAGGACCTGAAGCCGACGCTGGTGCTGTTCACGCAGGCGAAGTCGATCGAGCACTCGCCGATGGCGAAGACCGGCATCAAGGTGATCGCGATGGAGGACCAGCGTTGGGCCCGTCGCGACATCAAGACGGTGCAGCTGCTGTTCCCGTCGCTGGCGAAGATGGAGGCCAAGGCCCAGGGCAAGGACGACGCCTGGCTGGTCGAGGACGGCTTCGTGACCGAGGGCACCTCGAACAACGCCTGGATCGTGACCAAGGACGGGACCATCGTCACCCGGGACCTGTCGACGGACCTGCTGCACGGGATCACCCGCGCCTCGGTGATGAAATACGCGCGTGAAGCGCAGATGAAGGTCGAGGAGCGCAAGTTCACGATTCAGGAGGCGAAGGACGCCGCCGAGGCCTTCTTCACCTCCGCCTCCGCCTTCGTGACCCCGGTGGTCGAGATCGACGGCGCCACGCTGGGCGACGGAACCCCCGGCCCGGTGGCGAAGCGCCTGCGCGAGATCTACCTTGCCGAGAGCCGCGCCCGCGCGATCTGACCTGCGGCCCACCTGCCGTCCTGTTCCGGGCGCTCCCTTCGCGGGGAGCGCCCGTTTCGCATGCGCCGGAGGCGCCGCGTCGGGCGTCGCGCCCGGGGCGGGGGGAGGGCTCGCGGCGCGGGGCGGGCGCGGCGCGCGTGGCGAGGGGGGGCCTGGCTGGCGGTGGGGGGAGACCGGTCGGCGGGGATGGAGGCGGGCGGGGGAGATTTCCGGCTGCGCCGGAAGCGCCGCGTCGGGGGGCGCGCCTGGTCGCGCGGGCGCGCTCGCGGCACGGCGGCGGGCGGTGCGCCGGGTGGGGCGGCGGGGGACGGTGCGCGACGGGGGTGCGGCCTGCGCCGGGTCGGGCGGGTCCCGGAAGGTCGGGCGGAAGGGACGGCCCCGGCGCAGGGCGCGGTCGTGGTGGTGGGCGGCGTCTTGGCCGTGTCCTGGGGGCATCGGCGCGCGGGGGCGGCCGATCACTCGGCCGCCTGGGACGTCGCGGGCGGCTCCTCGAAAAGGTTGAGCGAGCGCTGGCCGGCGGGGGCGGGAGGGGTCCAGACCAGGTCCGCGGGCGCGGTGCGCCCGGCGGCGCGGCGCAGGCGCAGCCCCTCGCGCGCGTCGCGTGACCAGGCCAGCGCGCGGGAGGTTCCGACCCCGATCCAGACCCGCGCCGCCAGCGCCGCGGGCGTCACCACCAGCGTCAGCACCGTCGCCGAGCCCAGCCCGAAGACCACCGCCGTCGAGAGCTGCTTCCACCACAGCGCAGACGGCGCGTCGATCGTGTAGCCGCCCCCGAAGAAGTCGACCGAGATGCCGAACATCATCGGCGCGAGGCCCGCCATGGTGGTGATCGTGGTCAGCAGGACCGGGCGGATCCGCTGCTCGGCCGTGCGCACGATCGCCTCGAGCTCCGGCATCTGGCGGCGGAACTCCTGGTAGGTGTCGATCAGCACGATGTTGTTGTTCACCACGATGCCGGCGAGCGCCACGATGCCGGTGCCGGTCATGATGATCGAGAACGGCTGCTGCATGATCACCATGCCCACCAGCACGCCCGCCACCGACATCACCACCGCCGAGAGCACCAGCGCGGAGTTGTAGAACGAGTTGAACTGCGCCAGCAGGATCACGAACATCAGCCCCAGCGCGCCGGCGAAGGCCTTCATCAGGAAGTCCTGCGATTCCGCCTGTTCCTCCTGGTCGCCGGTGAAGGACCAGTCGACCGAGGCGGGGAAGGGGTCGGTCTCCTCGATCCAGGCCTGGATCTCGGCGATCTTGACGTTGGCGTTCACGCCCTCCTGCACGTCGGCCTTGACGTCGAAGAAGCGGGTCCCGTTGAAGCGGTTGATCTCGCCCAGCTTCTTGACCGGCTCGCGCTCGACGAAGTTCTCCAGCGGCACCAGGCCCGAGGAGGTGCGGATGCGCATCGTGTCCAGCGTCGAGATCACCCGGTCTTCCTGCGGGTAGCGCACGCGGATATCGATCTCCTCGTCCGAGCCGTCGGGGCGCATCTTGTCGAGCAGGATGCCCCGCGTGATCAGCGACACCATCGGCCCGATCTGGCTGACGTCGGCGCCGAAGCGGCCGGCCTGGGCCACGTCGACGTCCAGCGCCCAGTCGATGCCGGGCAGGGGGCGGGTGTCCTCGACCTCGTCGAGGCCCTCCATCTCCTCGAAATGGTCGCGGGCGAGCGCGGCCGCGTCCTGGAGTTCCTGCCAGTCGTCGCCCTGCAGGCGCAGCTGCACCGGCTTGCCCTGCTGGGGACCCTCCTGGGCCTGGGCGACCTCGGAGATCACGCCGGGGTAGGCGGCGATGGCCTCGGAGATGGTGGCGAGCACCTCTTCGCCGGGCGGGCGGGCGCCCCAGGGCGAAAGCTCGAGCTGGATGCGCCCGACCGCGTCCTTGGGGGCGTTGCCGCCGCGGTCGTTGAGCCCGCCGTCGCCGGCGAAGGCGAAGACCGACTGCACGCCGTCGATGTCGAGCACGATGTCCTCGACCGCATGCAGCAGGCGGTCGCGCTCGGCGAGGCTCAGGTTGCCCCGCGCGCGGACATAGATCACGGCGCGCTCGGGCTCGGTCTTCACGAAGAACTCGGTGCCCAGCTGGTTGGCGGGATACCACACGCCCATGATGAAGAAGACCGCGGCCAGGGTCGAGCCGATGGCCACGAAGGGCATCACCGGGTTGCCGGTCAGGAAGCGGATCACCCGCCCGAACGGCGTGCGGCGGTAGCCCGCGCGCGAGGGCGGCGGCAGGTCGTGATTGCGGAACGAGCCGGCCACGGCCGAGAGCTCCAGCCAGAACGCGACCAGCAGGAGGGCGAAGAGCAGGCGGGCGGGCGTCTCGGGCGCCTCGATCATCATCAGGGCGGCGCCGGCGGTCAGCAGGGCCATGATCGCGAAACGCACCGCGCGCGCGCCGCGCGACCAGCGCGCCTGCATGGCGGCCGAGCGGCGGTCGAGCGTGCGGGTCACCCGCCCCGCGACGCCGCCCACCACCGGCAGGTAGATCAGCGCCACCACCAGCGAGGCCGAGAGCACGAAGATCAG
>CAXGVP010000263.1:0-5676 GCA_964013055.1 uncultured Albimonas sp. | reverse complement strand
GCGCCGATGGTGCCGGCCGCGGCGACCGCGCCGGTCGCCAGCCGGTCGTCGTAGCCCGCGCGCATCATCTCGGGGACCGCGATCCGCCCCATCGCCGCGGCGCAGGCCACCGACGAGCCGGTGACCGAGGCGAACCCGGCCGCGCCGAAGATGCTCGCCACCGCCAGCCCGCCGGGCAGCCGCGCGAGCCAGACCCGCGCCGCCTGGAACAGGCCGCGGGTGATGCCGGTGTGATAGGCCAGAAAGCCCATCATCAGGAACATCGGCACCGAGCTGAGCTGCCAGTTGGCCGCGAAGCTGAAGGGGATCGCCTTCAGCGCGCCCACCGCGGGCCGCCAGCCGAACAGCCACCAGATGCCGATGAAGGGCACCGCGACCAGCGCCGCCCCGATCGGCAGGCGCAGGGCGATCAGGACCAGCAGGACGCCGATCAGCAGGACGCCGACCTGGGGATCAGTCATGGGCCGCCCCTCCCGTCGTCGCGTCTGGCCAGTCGTCCTCGGCGTCGACGGCGAGCGGGGGCAGCGGCTCGCCCGCGACATAGGCCGCGAACTTCAGCAGCAGCATGACCGACAGCAGCCCGTAGCCGATCGGCAGCGCGAAGTAGCCGAACCAGATCGGGATGGTCAGCCCGCCCTCGATGATGAAGGCGCCCAGCCGCCATTTCGAGACCGCCTCCAGCCAGGTGGCGTAGGCGGTCACCGCGAAGATCACGGCGGTCACGGGATAGGTGCAGCCGTAGAGATGCCGGCGCAGGCCCGCGGGGAAGGTCTCGGTCAGGACCTCGACCGAGATATGTCCGTCCAGCCGCTCCACGAAGGCCAGCGGCAGGCAGACCAGGAACACCATGTACCAGTTGGCCACGAAGATGATCGTGCCGCTCAGCGGCAGGTCGAGAAAGGCGCGGCACACGACTTCGAGCGTCACGTGGATCATCATCGCCACGATGCAGAGCGAGGCGACGACGGCGGTCAGGCGGGCGGCTCCGTCGAGGAGCATGCGGATCAGGGTCATGTCGGGGCTGCGAAGCGGGGCCGACCGGCGCCCCACCGTCCCAGTCGGAACGGACGGGCGCCGGCCGCGCGCCTCAGTCCATCGCGTAGGTCTTGGGATCGACCTTGGACAGGACCTCGGTCCAGTAGAGCTCGGCGAGCGCCTCGGCGTCGCCCTCCCCGATCTCCGCGGTCAGGCCCTTCCACTTCTCCATCAGGGCGGAGAAGGTCTCGATCTTGGCGTCGACGTCGGCGAGCTTGAACTTGTCGCGGAACTGCTCGGCGATGGTCGCGAGGTCGTCCTCGACGAAGCCCGCGGTCGCGGCCTTCAGGCTGTCGTCGCCGTCGAGGATCTCGATCCCCTTGGCCTTCGCCGCGGCCAGCCCCTCGGCGTCGTCGTCGGCATAGGCGAAGACGGCCGAGGCCGCGAGCGTGGCGCCGGCCTGGAGAACCGCGGCGCGCTGCGCCTCGTCGAGGTCCAGCCAGACGTCGCGGTTGAAGTTGGCCGCGCCCAGCCCCGGGAAGGTGCCCCCGGGCGCGTTCAGGGTGACATGGGTCGAGACGTCGACATACTGGCCGCCGATCAGGTCGCCCAGCGGGCTCATGGTGCAGTCCACCACGCCCTGGCTCATCGCGTCGTAGGTCTCGTTGCCCGGCACCGAGACCGACGAGCCGCCCAGCGCCTCGGCCCAGCGGGCGTAGTTGGCGGCGCCGGCGCGGAACTTGCCGCCCGTGACGTCCTCGGCCGAGGCGATCGGCTTGGTGCACAGCAGCCGGTAGGGCGTGGTCGAGGCCCCGGCGATGTAGACCTGGTTGTTGGCCTTCATCTGCTCCAGGCAGTCGGGGCAGTTCAGGAGCGTGTATTCCATCGAGGCGCCGGCCGCGGCCGCGCCGGGCATCGGGACCTGCGTTCCGGTCGTCGCCAGCATCGACAGGTTCGCCGCGAGGTTCACCTCCGAGAACTCGACCGGGTGGTAGGGGAAGACGACGAAGCCGACGTCCGCCAGCCCGTCGCGCACGCCGCCCGCCGTCTCGGCCAGCGTCAGCAGCGACATCGGGTAGACCTTGCCCTCCAGCCCCGCGGTGGAGCCGAGCGTCTCGGCGAACGCCACGAGCGGCTCGTAGGCGGCATAGACCTCCGGCAGCCCGAGCGCGATGCGCAGGTCCGCAGCCTGGGCCGACGTCGCGCCCAGCAGGGCGACGGCGAGCGCCGCGCCCGCGGGGATCCGGGCGGCCCGCCCTTTGATGGTGTGGGTCATCTCATCCTCCCTGTCTGCGAGGCGGGTCCCGGGCCTCTGTGCGCCCGGTTCGTCCTGCCCCGCCACGTCCCGACCGCGACGGCGGACGGAACCTGCAGGCGATATTGCATCTGTTTTAATTGTCAGTCCATTAAATAATTTCAGTGGCCGGGCCAAGCGCCTCGCCATCGGCCGACATGCCGCAGAGCGCGGGATCGACGACCAGCACGCTCTTGCCGACGTGGCGACGGGCGAGGATGTCGGCATAGCCCTCCAGCGCCGCCTCGAACGGGTAGACCCGCCCCACATGCGGCTTCAGCCGCCCCTCGGCGACCGCCGCGAGCATGCGCTCGAACGAGGCGCGGCCCCGCCCGTCGGTGGTCTCGATGGCCAGCCGCGCCTCGACCCCGATCACCGAGATCATCTTCACCAGCAGCACGTTGGTGCGCGCCACCGCCCATTCGCCGGAGGTGAAGCCCACCGCCAGCACCCTGCCCCCCGGCGCGATGCAGCGCAGCGACTGCTCGAAGACCGCTCCGCCCACGGGATCGACGAAGACGTCCGCGCCGCGCCCGTCGGTCAGCGCCTTGACGGTGGCGCGCAGGTCGTGGTCGCGCAGGTTGATCACATGGTCCGCGCCCAGCGCCGCGACCCGGGCCAGCCGCGCGTCGTCGCCGCCGGTCGCGATCACCCGCGCGCCGAGCGCCTTGCCGACCGAGACGGCGGCGACCCCGATTCCCCCGGTCGCGCCGTGCACCACCAGCGTCTCGCCCGCGCGCAGCGCGCCACGGTCGACCAGCGCGTTCCACGCGGTCCAGAAGTTCATCGGAAAGGCCGCGGCCTCGATCAGGCCCATGCCGACCGGAGCGGGGAAGACATACGTCTCGGGCAGCGTCGCCACCTGGCCCAGCCCGCCGCCGGCGAGCTCGAAGGAGAAGGCCGAGACCCGGTCCCCGACGCGGACGCGGCTCACGCCCTCGCCCACGGCCGCGACCACGCCCGACATCTCGCTGACCGGGATGTAGGGCAGCGGCGGGGTCTTCTGGTAGGTTCCCTTCAGCACCAGCGTCTCGCCGAAGGCGAGGCCGGCGGCGGCGACCCGGATCTGGACCTCGCCCGGCCCCGGCTGCGGCTCGGGCATCTCCTCGATCGCCATGACGTAGGGATCGCGGAATTCCCGGCAGACCCAGGCCCTCATGCGCCCGCTCCCGGCCCGGACGCGCCGGCGCCCCGGTCGATCTCCGAGAGCACCTCGTCGGTATGCTCGCCCAGCGCCGGCGCGTGACGGCGATGGCTGGCGGGGCTGGCGGAGAACGCGACCGGGTGGCGCGGCGCCCGGTAGGGGCCGCACAGCGGGTGGTCGTGGTCGACCAGCGCGCCGGTCGCGCGGATCACGGGATCCTCGGCGATGGTCTCGGCGGTGTTGATCGGGGCGAAGACGGCGTCCTCCGCCTCCAGCCGGGCGAGCCATTCGGCGGTCGGGCGGGCGGCCAGCGCCTCGGCGAAGATCGCGTTCAGCTCGGCCGCGTTGCGGAACCGCCCGCCGATCTGGTCGAAGCGCGGATCCTCGATGCACCAGGCGATGTCGAGCGCGCGGCAGCAGCCGGCGAACTCCGGGTTCGAGACGTGGCCCACCAGGATATGGCCGTCGAGCGTGGCGTAGACGTACTGCACCCCCGCCAGCGTGCCGCCCGCGGTCACGCCCGGGCCGCGCAGGGTGGCGGCGGGCATCGACTCCGGCCACAGGAACGACAGGGCCGAGGACAGCATGTCCACCTTCAGGTGCTGCCCCTCGCCCTCGCGGCGCAGCCGGTGCAGCAGCGCCGCGGTCACCCCCTGCCAGACCACCATCGAGGCGATCTTGTCGGTGACGGCGTTCTGCACCGTGCGCGGCTCTCCGGTCACCCGGTCGGCCTGGATCGCGCAGAACCCGGCGAGCCCCTGGCTGACGATGTCGTAGACCCGCCGGCCGCGGACCGAGGGATCCTCGCCCAGGCCGCTGATCGAGACGTAGACCAGCCCCGGGTTGGCCTCGCGCAGCGCCGCGTAGCCCAGGCCCAGCCGCTCCATCACCCCGGGACGGTAGTTCTGCACCACCACGTCCGCGCGCTCGGCCAGCGCCCGGGCGCGGGCCTGCCCCTCGGGGCTGCGCAGGTCCAGCACGACCGAGCGCTTGTTGCGGTTGATGTTGAGGAACATCGTCGCCAAGCCGGCGACCCCGTCGCGGTTGGCGCCGATCTGGCGCGACTGGTCGCCGCCCGGGGCCTCGATCTTCACCACGTCCGCGCCCTGGTCGGCGAGCAGCATGGTCGCGAAGGGACCCGAGAGCGTCGAGCAGAATTCCAGCACCCGAAAGCCCGCAAGCGGGCCGTCCTGCGGAGCGTCCATGGCATCCTCCCTTGGAAAGGGCGCGCCGCGGGTCTTCGCGCCCGCGCTGCGCGCCGAGGCTTCAGTCCGGTCCGGCGGAGGCGATCTCCCCCGGGCCGCCGTCCAGGCCGACGACGCGACAGTCCCGCGCGACGAACCCGCGGATCGGGCGCCTCGGCTTTATTACCTTCAATGGTATTACAAATAAATCACCCGTGCAACACGCCTCGCCCTCGGGCGGCGGCATTGGCACGCTGCCGTGGGCGGAGTATCGACAGGGGCGGTCCGAGGCGCCGACGCGCCGTGACGACGGCCGCGGAAGGCGTCCCGGCGCAGCCGTTCGTGGAGGGCCATTTGGTCAAGCTGAACCCGATCGCCGTGTCCCGCCCGGCGGAGCAGCTGGCGAACTCGCTCAAGGAGCGGATCGTCGGGGGCGCGATCCCGCAGGGCCACAGCTTCAAGGAACAGGAGCTGGTGGACCTGTCGGGCCTCAGCCGCAGCTCGGTGCGCGAGGCGATGCGGCTGCTGGAAAGCTGGGGGCTGGTTGAGAGCCGGCGCGGCCGCAACGGCGGCTACGTCGCCACCCGCGGCGGGATCGAGCCGCTGGCCGCCTCGCTCGACATCTACATGCGCAGCGGCGAGGCCGAGGTCGCCGAGCTGATGGAGATCCTGGAGATCATCGAGCCGGGGCTCGCGGCGCTGGCCGCGCGGCGGCGCACGGAGGCGGATCTCGCTTCGATGCGCGCGGCGCTGGCGGAGCTGGCGACCGAGACCGACTCCGACCGCTTCGTGCGCAAGAACCACGCCTGGCACATGGCCCTGGCCCGCGCCAGCCGCAACGCCGTGCTGGGCGCGGTGCACGAGGCGCTCGGCCCCGCCCTGATCGACCCGCGGCTGGAGGGCTTCGCCGACGCCGGCATCCGCAGCGAGGTGCTGCACATAGCCCGACGGATCATCGAGGCGATCGAGGCCGGGGACGCGGAGGCGGAGGCCCAGCTTGGTACCCTGTACTCCGCCGGAGCCGGAGTGCCGCAGGATTTCGGCGAGGCCGCGGCGTGGTTCCGACGCGCGGCAGAACA
>CAXGVP010000262.1:0-5686 GCA_964013055.1 uncultured Albimonas sp. | reverse complement strand
GTCGCCGCCTTCCTGCGCGAGGTGCGGCTGCGCGCCGAGGCCGCCACCGGCCTGCGCTTCGAGACCGCGCTCTCCGGCCGCCCGGTGCGCTTCCACGCCGACCCCGCCCGCGACGCCCGCGCGGAAGACGACCTGCGCGCCTGCTACCTCGCCGCCGGCTTCCAGGACGTGACCTTCATGTACGAGCCGGAGGCCGCGGCGCTGGCCGCCCACGGGCTCGGCCGCGCCGGCGAGGTCGGGCTGGTGGTCGACATCGGCGGCGGCACCTCGGACTTCTCCGCCTTCCGGGTGCAGGGCGGCGAGGTGTCGATCCTCGCCTCCCACGGCGTGCGGCTGGGCGGCACCGACTTCGACCACGCCGTCTCGATGACCCACGCCATGCCGCTGCTGGGCCTGCACGGCGAGCTGCGCGAGCCGATGAGCGGCGCCCTGCGCCCCGTGCCCAACGCCACCTACGTCGAGCTCTCCACCTGGGCCACGATCCCCTTCCTCTACACCCGCGAGACCGAGCGCCTGGTCGAGGGCATGGTCAAGGAGGCGGTCGACCCCGCCGCCATGGCGCGCCTCGCCCGGGTGATCCGCGACCAGCGCGGCCACGAGCTCGCCTTCGCGGTCGAGGCCGGCAAGATCGCGGCCAACGGCGGCGAGCAGGGCGCGGTGATCGACATGGCCTGCGTCGAGCGCGCCCTGACCGCGCCGATCTCTCCCGCCTCGCTCGACGCCTCGCTGGAGGGGTTCCGGGGCGAGCTGCGCGCCGCGATGGACGAGACGATCCGCCTGGCCGGCATCGCGGCCGAGGAGGTCGGCTCGGTGATCCTGGTGGGCGGCTCCTCGTTGATGTCGATGGTGGCGCAGGAGGCCGCGGCGGCCTGCCCCTCGGCGCGGATCGAGCGCTCGGACGCCTTCGGCTCGATCGTCGACGGCCTGGCGCTCGCCGCCGGCTCGCCCGCCGCCCGCGCGGCCTGAGCGCCCACGCCCCGGGCCGGCCTGGGGGCGCCGGACTCCCTGGTCGCTCCCGCGCCTGTCCTGCGCCCGCCGTGCGTCAGAGGCGCAGGCCGGTCTCGGTGGCGATGGCGTCGAGGGGGCGGTCTGTCGGCTCGGCGGGGAGGCTCGCGGCCTCCTGCGCGGCATAGGCGAGGCCGAGCGCGAAGGGCGCCGGCGCGGGCGGCTGCGAGAGCGCCTCGAGCGTACGGTCGTAGAAGCCCCCGCCATAGCCCAGCCGCAGCAGGCCTGCGTCGAAGGCGACCAGCGGCACGATCAGCGCGCCGGGGGTCAGCCAGGCGCCGGAGGCCGGCACGGCCGCGCCGAAGGGGCCGTCGGTCATCTCCGCCCCCGGGGTCCATTCGCGAAACAGCAGGGGGCGGCCCGCGGCCTCGATCACCGGCACGCACAGCCGCCGGCCGGCGGCGTGCAGGCGGGTCATCAGCGGGCGGGGGTCGATCTCGGTGCGGATCGGGATGTAGCCGGCGATCACCGCCTCGGGACGCGCCAGCAGGGCGGCCAGCGCCGCGTCCGTCGCGGCCTCGGGCGCAGGGCCGAGCGCGAGGCGCGCCTCGCGCCTGCGGGCGAAGGCGGCGCGGCGGGCCTCGGCCTTGGCGTCGGCGATATCCATGGCGGTCTCCGCGCGGCGTCGGACGGCCGGCGGGGCGGCCGGCGTCGCTGGCGGCTGTGTCCCGCAGGACCCCGCCCGCCGTCAAGACGATCCGTCCCGCGCCCCGGCCCTGGCCGCGTCGAGCAGCCCGTCCGGCGGCGCGACACGGCCCGATCCGGAAAAGCGAAAGGGCCGACGCTTCTGGCGTCGGCCCTTGCCCGCAAGCCGCGGAAGATTGGCATCCCCTAGGGGAATCGAACCCCTGTTTCCACCGTGAGAGGGTGGCGTCCTAACCGCTAGACGAAGGGGACAGGATGCCTCGGCTGCGTTGAGCGGGGAGATATTCGGGAGCCGGAGGGGAGTCAAGGGGACCTCCCGGGCCCCCTCGAATATTTCCTGCGACCGAATGGCAGGCCGCGCCCGGCGCCCGGCGCCCGGCCCCGCTTCGGCCATGCCTCAGCCTCTGCGGCGCGCCGCGAAGCCCAGCGCGGCGAGCCCCGCGCCCAGCAGCGCCACGGGGGCGGGCAGGGGCACGGCCGAGGTCTCGGCGGCGTTGCTCAGCTGGAAGATCGGGGCGGTGTCCAGGTAGTTGGTCCACGAGGCGACCGCGAGATCCTGGTCGGCGTCAGCGTCGCCGTAGACGAGGTTGCTGGAGCTGGAAGAGACCCCGAGCAGGTAGTAGCCGTTGGTCGTCCGGTTGGCGACCGCGAACAGGTAGTCGCCCGCCGCCAGCGTCTGGGGCGCGAAGTCGACGCGCTGCTCGGCCACGGCGCCGGGGCCGGCGACGGGATCGACGGCGGCCGACCAGATCTCCGCGCCCACCGTGTCGCCCGACATCTCGAAGAAGGCGATGTGGAAATCCGGCGACGGATCGGGCGTCAGCGGCGCGCCGTCGGAGATATAGGCGCCGACCCAGGCGGCGGTGCTGATCTGCGTCGTCCCGGCCAGGGTGAAGCGGCCGGCGGAATACTCTCCGATTCCCACCGAGCCCGGATACTGCGTCGGGGTCTGGCCCCAGCCTTCGCTCTCGAACACCACGAGGGCCGAGGCCGGAACGGCGGAGGCCGCCAGAAGGGCGGCGGCGAGGACGGCGGGCTTGATCGGCGGCATGGGCACGCTCCGGACGGTTACGCTACGGAGCGGCAGATTTCCTCGCATTCAGAAACGATTCAAGAATATTAACAAATGACGCAACGGCAGGACCGCGGGCCGCGACGGCGGCGCTCAATCCCGCAGGATCGGGGTCTGCGACAGCAGCGCGCCGTCGGCGCGGCGGAAGGTCAGCAGCGCCTCGGATCCGTCGGCCAGCCGCACCGTCGCCAGGATCTCGGAGGCGGAGGCGCCCAGGCCGGTGACCTCGGCGCCCGCGGGCAGGGTCAGCGCCTCGGCCGCGATCGGCTGCGCGGGGGGGGCGGCCGACCACAGCCGCCAGGCCACGGTGCCCGCGATCAGGATCATCCCCAGGCCCAGCGTCACCGTCAGCGCCATCACCAGCCGGCGCAGCAGTTTCAGGCGCGGGGGCTCGGGAAACTCGTCCTCGTCCTCGGCGAGCGCAGGAGATAGGTTGCGGACCATGAGCGAGCACCCGACCGAAGACCAAGACGACGCCGACCTGACGGACGACGGAGACGATTTCGCCGACGCCGCGCCGAGCCCGGCCGCGTCCGGCCCCCTCCTGTTCGAGATCCCGCAGGCGCTGGAGGGGGAGCGCCTGGACAAGGCCCTCGCGACGCTGGCGCCGGCGGGGCTGAGCCGCTCGCGCCTGCGCGCGCTGGTGGAGGGCGGCGCCGCCGAGCGGGACGCAGCGGTGGTGCGCGACGCGCGCGCCAAGGTCAAGGCCGGCGAGACCTATGTCCTCACGCTCCCCGCCCCCGCGCCCGCGCGCCCGCAGGCCGAGGCGATCCCGCTGGACGTGGTGTTCGAGGACGCGCACCTGATCGTGGTGAACAAGCCCGCGGGCATGGTCGTCCACCCCGCGCCGGGCGCTGCGGCCGGCACGCTGGTCAACGCGCTGCTGGCGCATTGCGCGGGCTCGCTGTCGGGCGTCGGCGGCGAGGCGCGTCCCGGCATCGTGCATCGCATCGACAAGGACACCTCGGGCCTGCTGGTGGTCGCCAAGTCCGACGCCGCCCACCACGGCCTGTCCGAGCGCTTCGCCGCCCACGATCTCGAACGCGCCTACCTGGCCTTCGCCTGGTCCGCCCCGCTGACCTCGGATCCCCGCGCCCTGGGCCTGCCGGGCGTCGAGGACGAGGGCGGCGGCTGGCTCAGGGTCGAGACCCGCCTCGACCGCCACCGCGCCGACCGCAAGCGCATGGCGGTGGCGAAGTCGGGCGGGCGGGTGGCGATCTCGCACCTGCGCACGCTCGCCCACGTCGGCCCCGCCGCCCGCCCGGCCGTCAGCCGGGTCGAGTGCCGGCTGGAGACCGGGCGCACCCACCAGATCCGGGTTCACATGAGCTGGCTGGGCTGCCCGCTGGTCGGCGACGCCACCTATGGCGGCCGCTCCCGCAAGGCGCCCGGCAATCTCGGCGAGGCGGCGGGCGAGGCGCTCTCGACCTTCCCCCGGCAGGCGCTGCACGCCGCCACCCTGGGCTTCGACCACCCCGTCACCGGCGAGCCGATGCGCTTCGAGGCGCCGCTGCCCGCCGACATGCAGGCGCTCGCCGACGCCCTGGGCCTCTGAGGAGGGGGACGTGACGGGGGCGATCGCGGCGCCGGGCCGGGCGCGAATTCCCCCGTCCCGTCAGCTCACGAACAGGAAACCGCCCCAAACGTTGTCTTAACGTTCCTCCATCACCATATGGCTTTTCCGGAGGACGCCCGGCGTCCCCCGAAGGCCCACTGCGCCCTGGGATCCGCGACCGCGCGGAGGGGGCGCGGGCGAAGGAGGGATGCATGACCACTTACGCCAAGCTGCCGGCCCCGTCGCCGGAACAGGGTCTCTCGCGGTATCTGCAGGAGATCCGCAAGTTCCCGATGCTGGAGCCGGAAGAGGAGTACATGCTCGCCAAGGCCTGGGCGGATCACGACGACAAGGAGGCGGCGCACAAGATGGTGACGTCGCACCTGCGTCTCGCGGCCAAGATCGCCATGGGCTACCGCGGCTACGGTCTCCCGACCGCCGAAGTGATCTCGGAGGCGAACGTCGGCCTGATGCAGGCCGTCAAGCGCTTCGACCCCGAGAAGGGCTTCCGCCTGGCCACCTACGCGATGTGGTGGATCCGCGCCGCGATCCAGGAATACATCCTGCGGTCGTGGAGCCTCGTGAAAATGGGCACCACCGCCGCGCAGAAGAAGCTGTTCTTCAACCTGCGCAAGGCCAAGAACCGCATCGGCGCGCTGGAGGAGGGCGACCTTCGTCCCGAGAACGTCGAGACCATCGCCAAGAACCTCGGCGTCACCCATGACGAGGTGATCGCGATGAACCGGCGCCTCTCGGGCGGCGACGCCTCGCTGAACGCGCCGCTGAAGGCGGACGGCGAGGGCTCGGCCGAGTGGCAGGACTGGCTGGCCGACGACGACGCCGACCAGGCCGCCGAATACGCCGAGCGCAACGAGCTCGAGAGCCGCCGCGAGCTGCTGATGGCCGCGATGGAGAGCCTCAACGAGCGCGAGCGCCACATCCTGACCGAGCGTCGCCTGAAGGACGATCCGGTGACCCTCGAGGACCTGTCGAAGGTCTACGAGGTGAGCCGCGAGCGCGTCCGCCAGATCGAGGTCCGCGCCTTCGAGAAGCTGCAGAAGAAGATGCGCGAGCTCGCCGCCGAGAAGGGCCTGATCCGCGAGATCGCCTGAGGCCCCCGGCCGACCACGATACCGACCAAGGAAACGCCCGCGCCCCGCCGCGGGCGTTTCCGCATCCGCCGCCCCCCTTGGTCCCGCCCGCCTGGCCTCCCGGCCCGCCGCGGCCGTCCGGGCGCCCTGGCGCGACGCCCCCCGCCCTCGATAGCGCCTGTTCTCCGGAGCCGTCTCTCGCGGGCAGCCGTCCGAGCGACTCGCCCCCTTCGGTCAGGGATCGCGGCACGCGACCGCGCGAAGCGCGGCTTGTCCTTGACCGGAGGGGGCGAGTCGCTCAGGCAGCCCCGGCGAGAG
>CAXGVP010000261.1:0-5696 GCA_964013055.1 uncultured Albimonas sp. | reverse complement strand
CAGGACCGGGAACCGGCCCCAGCCCGACAGCGGCCCGGGCGCCGGCGGACCGTCGGCGCGCAGCGGCGGGGGCGCAGGCTCGGCGGGAGAGGGGACCGGCGCCGGAGCGGGGCGCGCGCTCATCGCCCGTGCGGCCCGTCGTCGGTGTTGAACACGAAGCGGCGGTCGAAGCGGTACTTGGCGATGTAGCCGACCATCAGCCCCAGCACCGCCCCCGCCTCGCGCGCCAGGTTGCTGTGCCACAGCCACCAGGCCAGCGCCTCGGAGCCCCAGAAGATCGCGGTCGTGGCCACCCCCATCAGGGTGTAGAGCGCGAAGCGGCGGGCATGGGCCTTGGCCCCGGTGGAGCGGTCGAAGAAGATCCAGCGCTTGTCGAGCAGGTATTTCACCACCAGCCCCACCGCGGTGCCGAAGCCGATGGCGAGGGTCAGGGCCAGCGGCCCGTGCCACTCCGCCCGCCAGCCGATATGGCCAGAGGAGACCACGCCCAGCAGGTCGTCCAGCACCCAGTCCAGCAGGTCGGGCGCCCAGCCGAAGGCCACCGTCTCCTCCTGCCGCAGGGCGGCGAGCACCAGGCGCTGGGCGGCGAGGTTGCAGATCGTGGCGATGACGGCGAAGCCGATGTAGCGCACCGCGATCTCGACGGACGACAGTTTCCGCCCGCGACGCAGCCCGCCGGGGCGATAGGCCGGATAGCCCGCGGGCCCGGGGTCGCCGTCCCGCGCGTAGTCCTTGTCCTCGTCGATCCGCTTCACCTGCGCGCCCGCCTTCATCCGCCTACAGGGTCGTCGCCGCGACGCCCAGCGCAAGGATCCCTGCGCCGCAGCCGATGGAGACCCTGTCCTTCACCGCGAACAGCACCGGATCGTCGTCCATGCCGCCGCGGTGCGCGATCATCACCATCCGAGAGATCCAGTAGAGCAGGATCGGCGGCGCCCCCCACAGGATCAGGGGCGATTCATAGAGCCTCTGCACTGCGGGCGAGTAAATGTAGAGCGCCAGCACCAGCACCGCGGTGTAGCCGGCCGCGATCGCCATCATGGTGACCACGTTGAGATCCTCGGCCCGGTAGGCGCGGCCCGAGGTCTCGGACTTGCCCGCGGCCGCCAGGTCCACCAGCTCGGTCTGCCGCTTCATCGCCGCCAGCGACAGGAACAGGAAGGTCGACAGCGCCAGCATCCACGGCGAGGGCGGCAGGTTCACGGCCATCGACCCCGCGATCACCCGCAGCGTGTAGAGGCCGGCCAGCAGGCAGATGTCGATCACCAGCTCCCGCTTGAGGGCCAGGGAATAGAGCAGCGTGGCGCCGAAATAGACGCTCAGCACCCCCACGGTCATCGCGTTGACCGTGGCGGCGAGCGCGAAGCCGGCCGCGAACAGCCCCCCCGCCATCGCCAGCCCGTGCATCGCCGGGACCTTGCCCGAGGCGAAGGGCCGGTTGCGCTTGCGCGGGTGGGCGCGGTCGGCGTCGAGGTCGAGCAGGTCGTTGATGCAGTAGACGCAGGAGGCGACCAGCGAGAAGGCCGCGAAGGTGGTCACGGCGGCCAGCACCTCGGACCCGGCCTCGCGGTGGGTGGCCAGCAGCGGCAGGAACACCAGCAGGTTCTTGAGCCACTGGTGCGGCCGCAGCGCCTTGAGATAGGCGCGCGCCCGTCCGAGGCCGCGGGCGGGGGGATCGATCGTCACCGGGCTCGGCGCGCCGGCGTCCGCCGCCCGGGCGACGGCGAGGCGGGCGACCTTCGGCGGGGCTCCCACCAGGATCGTGCGCCGCGCGCCGGCCCAGACCGGCAGGTCGCGGGCATGGTCGCCGGCGTAGTCGTAGCCGCCGCGGCCGAAGCGGTCGACCAGGAACTCGGCCTTGCGGTCGCCGCCCAGGTTCAGCCCGGGACGCGAGCCGTGGGCGCTGTCGAACAGGCCCAGGTGGGCGGCCACCGCGTCCGCGATGCGCTGGTCGGCGGCGGTGACCAGATGCACCTCGCGCCCGGCGGCGCGGGCGGCGCGGATCAGCTCCAGCACCTCCTCGCGATACGGCAGGCAGGCGACGTCGAGATGCACCCGGTCCGCGATCGCCGCCTTCACCGCCGCCTTGCCCCCGGGGGCTGCGCGGGCCACGGCCACGAATTCCGGCAGACCGCAGGCGAGCAGGCCGATGGCGCTTTCATGCAGCGTGTCGACGCGGGTGAGGGTGCCGTCGAGATCGACGATCATGGGCGGTTCGGACCGCTCCGCCGCGGGCGCGTCCTCGGCATCGCCCGAGGACGAGCCGTCCACGTCGGATCGCCCGGAGGCCGGGACGTCGGGCCCGCCCTCGTCCGCCGCCCGCGTGGCGAGGTTCCGGTCGTCCTGGGACATGTTCCGCCTTCCCGCCTGCTCACGCGCGCCGCGACGGCCGGGCCGCCCGCGTTCCCCACCGCTCGACTGTGCAGACATGAACGGTTCCTTGCAACCGAAAGGGCCGCCCGGTCAGGCGGCCCCTCGTCGCATTCCTCGGCGCGTGCGGTCGCCGCCACGCCCGGAGGACCGGGCGTGGCCGGCGCGGCTCAGGCGCCGTAGTCGGCGGGCAGCTTGTCGTAGATCTCGGACTGCAGCTTCGCCTGGATGCCCTCGGCGTTGTCGATGCCGACCTCCTCGACGATGGCCGACCACTTGTCGATCAGGCCCTTGAGGATCTCGACCTTCTCGGCGGCGTCGGCGATGCCGTGCTTCTCGACCGCGGTCTGGATGATCGCGTCCACGTCCTGGGCGACGAAGGCGTCCTTGGTCGACTTCATCTCGTCGGAGGGCTCGATGATCTCGACGCCGTGCTCCTTGGCGGCCGCCAGCACTTCCTCGTCCGAGGAGGTGTAGAACAGCGTCGCGCCCAGGCTGGCCTTGCCCGCCTCGGCCAGCAGCATCTTGCGCTGCTCGTCGGAGAAGTCGGCCCAGCGGTCGGCGTTCCAGGTCATCATCGACAGCGAGTGGTAGGTGCCGAGGTTCAGCAGCGTGTTGTACTTGGCCGTGTCCCACAGCGAGTAGGAGCGCATCGCCCCCGGCGCCTGGATGGCGATGTCGAGCGCGCCCTTGTCGAGCCCCTCGAACATCTCGGACGAGGGCACGTTCACCTCGATGCCGCCCACCGACTGCGCCCAGCGCGACCACAGCGAGCCGGGCACGCGCATCTTCTTGCCCTGCAGATCGGCGGTGGAGCGGATCGGCTCCTTGGAGATGATCGTGTAGGGCGAGGTCGAGTAGGTGCCCGTGTAGATCAGGTTCTGCGCCTCGTACTCGGCCAGGCAGTCGGGGCAGTGCAGCAGGTTGAACTCGGTCGCCATGGCCATGGCGACGATGTTGTTGGGCGTCGACAGGCCCATGTCCGCCACCAGCTGGGCGTTGGGGAACTCGGCCGGGAAATAGGTCATCGCCAGCATGCCCACGTCGGCGATGCCGTCGCCGATGCCGGTCATCGCGGGCTTGGCGCCCAGCAGCGCGCCGCCCTGGAAATACTTCACCGTGAAGTCGCCGGAGCCCTCGACCGCTTCGATGAACGGGTCGTAGCCGCCGACCGAGACCGGGTGCTTGGGCCCGACCCACAGCGTGGCGGTGATGCGCTCGGCGGCGAGCGAGGGGGCGGCGACAAGGGTCGCGACGGCGGCGGCCGTCGCCCACCTGGCGATCGTCTTCATGGCGTGTCCTCTCCTGTCTTCTTGCCCGCGCGGCAGGGGCCTGCAGGGGCCTGCGGGGTCGCTCCGCGACTTGCCGCGCGGTCGGGCGGCACGATGAACCGAACGCCGGGGCGATGTCCATGGCTTTCGCGGCCCGGCGCGGACGCCTGCCGGCCGCAAGGTCAGGCGGGCCTGAACAGTCGACCGGCCGCCCGGCAGGCTTGAAAAGCCGCGCCCCCCGGCGCAGGAAGGACCCCGGGCCCGGCGCATCCGCCCGCGCCCTCCCGTCGGCGCGCCTTTCGCCGACGCCAGATTGACTTGCGGGACCCTTGTGCCGACTTCCTCCGCGCCTCCTCCGTCCGCCGCCCCTGTTGTCGACGCCCCCTCCGCGGCGGCCCCGAGGGGCCGGACGCTGAGCGCGGCGATCGCGGCGCTGCTGACGCTGACCGCCTTCGCGGCGCTGTTCGAATCCTTCTCCGGCCTCGAGGGGGCGAGCGCGGTCTCGGTCGCGGCGCTGCTGGGGGCGACGCTGGTCGGCCTGCCGCGGATGGGCACGCGGGAGCGGCTGCTGCTGGCGGTCTCGATCGCCGTGGGGGGCTGGGTGGCGCTGAGCGTCCCCGAGGCCGGCGGCGCGATCTACGAGGCGCTGGACCGCGCCGCGTTCCTGGCCGCCTTCATGCTGCTGCTGGCGGTGCTGCGCGACGGGGCGCAGAGCTCGGCCGACGTCGAGGCCTGCGGCGCCTGGCTGACCCGGCAGCCGCCTTCGCGCCGCTATGGCGCGATCGCGGTGGGCAGCCATGTGCTGTTCCTGCTGATCAACATCGGCACGCTGAGCCTGCTGGCCCCGCTGATCCGCGCCGGCATCCGCGACAGCCAGGCGGCCGGCGACGACCCGGAGGTGGTCGCCGCGAAGGAGCGTCGCCAGCACTGCGCCCAGATCCGCGGCTGGGCCTGCGCGATCATCTGGGCGCCGACGACCGTGACCCAGGCGGTGCTCGCCTCGCTGTTCCCGGACGCGGATTTCCGCATCGTGCTGGCGGGGGGCATCGGCTGGGCGGTGCTGGTGCTGCTGGCGGGGATGCTGGAGGACAAGCTTCACTACCGCGGCCTGTCGCGCCGGATGGCCGCGCGCGGGGGCGCGACCCGCCGCCCTCCGCTGCCCGCCCCGCGCGAGGCGCTGGCGGGGATCGCCGTGGTCTGCCTGAGCCTCGGCGGCATCGCCCTGGGCGTGAGCGTGGGGGCCGACGTCGGCGTGGTCACGGCGCTGATGCTGGGCGCCCCGGTGCTGACGCTGGTGTGGATCTACTGCCAGGGGCGGGCGAAGGGCCGCTCCCGCGCCGAGGCGCTCTACGAGACCGGGCGCCGCGGCCGGCGCATCGCCACCCGCACCACGCCCGAGAGCGCGCCCGAGGCCTATACGCTCGCCTTCGCGGGCTTCATCGGCGCGATGGCCGCGACGCTGGTCCCGCCGGGCGTGCTGGGGGAGACGGCGGCCGCGATCCCGGCCTGGGCGCTGCTGATGATCCCGCCGGCGGTGATGTGCATCGGCGTGCAGTTCGCGCTGACGCCGATGCTGTTCGCGGTGTTCTTCGGGCAGGCGCTGGCCTCGGCGCCGCTGCCGGTGGATCCTGCGCTGATGGTTCTGTCGCTGGGCGGCGGCTGGTGCCTCGCGATGACCTGCTCGCCCTTCGGGGCGGGGGCGCTGGTGCTCAGCCGCGCGACGGGCCTGTCGGCGGCGAAGCTCACCTGGGGGTGGAACCTGCCCTACACGGGCCTTGCGGCCCTGGTGCTGGCCGGGTGGCTGGCGTTGCTGAACGAGCTGGTCTGAAGACCGGCCGACCTGGGAGGAAAGACGATGACGAAGCGCTGGACGCGACGGCCCGAGGGCTCGACCTGGGGCGACTGGGGACCGGACGACGAGCTCGGTCGGATGAACCTGCTGGGCCCGGACCAGGTGCTCAAGGGCGTGGCCGAGGTGCGCGAGGGGCGGGCCTTCCTGCTGTCGCTGCCGCTGGATCTGCCGGGCGGGAACCTGCTGAACCCGCGCCGCCACCC
>CAXGVP010000260.1:0-5700 GCA_964013055.1 uncultured Albimonas sp. | reverse complement strand
GCGATCGCAAGCTTCGGCCGCGGAGCTGAGCCGCACTTACGGCATCAACCCGAAGGCGGTCTCCAAGTGGCGCAAGCGAACGACGGTCGACGATCTCAAGACCGGGCCGAGGGAGCCGCGTTCGAGCGTGTTGAGCTGCGAAGAGGAGGCGGCGGTCGTCGCGTTCCGGCGGCACACGCCGCTGCCGCTGGACGACTGCCTCTATGCTCTGCAGCCGTCGATCCCGCACCTGACCCGCTCCTCCCTGCACCGTTGTCTGCAACGGCACGGGATCAGCCGGTTGCCGGATGTCGGCGACAAGCCGGCCCCGCGAAAGGTCAGGCGCTCCCCGATCGGCTGCGTCCACATCGACATCGCGGAGCTGCGCACCGGCGAGGGCAGGCTCTACCTGCCGGTGGCCATCGACCGCACCAGCAAGTTCGCCTTCGCCCGCCTCGTCGCCAAGGCCGGGAAGCTCGCCGCGGCGCAGTTCCTCAGGGATCTGATCGAGGCCGTGCCCTGCCGAATCCACAGCGTGCTCACCGACAACGGCGAGCCGTTCGCCAACCGGCGGCGGGAGGTGCACCCCCCCGCCCACATCTTCGGACGCGTCTGCCGCGAGCGCGACATCGAGCACCGGCTGACCAAGGTGACCCCCCCTTGGACCAACGGCCAGGTCGAGCGCATGAACCGCACGATCAAGGACGCCACGGTCCGCCGGTATCACTACGACGGCCACGATCAGCTCCGAGGCCATCTCGCGGACTTCCTCGCGGCCTACACCTTCGCCCGGAGACTGAAGACGCTTGGTGGGCTCACCCCCTACGAGTTCATCTGCAAGGCATGGACATCCGAGCGTGAGAGATTCAGGCTCGATCCCATCCATCAAATGCCGGGACTGAACACCTAGGTCGCTCAGGCAGCCAAAGCGATGGACGGCTACGGAGAACAGGCGCGGGGCTTGTTCTTGGGTGAGTCAGGAGCCCGCCGGAGGCTCCTCCGCCGGAAGCTCCCTGCCGTCCTCCCCCCCATGCACCGCCCCAGCCAAGCCCGCCCGCAGGGCGCCTGTAGACCGCTCCCCTCGCCCGGTTCGACTCTCCCGCCGCCGCGCGCTACCTTCCGCCCCCGACCCAGCTGCCGCGCAGGAGACCCGCCCCATGCGCATGATCGAGATCGACTACGAGGCCCGCCCCCCCATCGACGCCTACGGCGGCGGCGGCTTCCGCATCGCGGGGGAGAAGCGGCTCGGCTCGCTGCTGCACCTTCCCTCGGGCCTCGCGCCCTGGAGCGTCGCCGCCCCCGCCGAGGCCACCCCCGAGGCCTTCGCCGCGGTGCTGGCCGAGGCGGGCGAGATCGACGTGCTGCTGGTCGGCATGGGCCCCGACATCGCCCCCCTGCCGCGCGCCGCGCGCGAGGCGTTCGAGGCGGCCGCGCTGGGGGTCGAGACCATGTCCACCGCCGCCGCCTGTCGCACCTTCAACGTGCTGCTGGCCGAGGACCGTCGCGTCGCCGCCGCCCTGATCGCGGTCTGACGCCCGGCCGGGGCCGGGCGCCCCGGCCTCAGCCGAACAGGAAGTCCGAAGCCGAGAGGTCGGCGGCGTCGAGCCCCTTGTCGGCGATCAGCGTCTTGTCGCCGTCGTTCACGACCAGCACGCCCGCCTTCACGTCCTTGATCTTCAGGTCGCGGAACCGACCGCCCGAGAAGGCGATCTGCTCGACGCCCACGTCGAACTTCACGATCCGGTCCAGGTTGCCGTCGTTGGCGAGCGTGAACACGTTCGCCCCCGCGCCGCCGCCCAGCACGTCCTTGCCGCCGCCGTCGAAGATCAGGTCGTCGCCCAGGCCGCCGCGGATCAGGTCGGCGCCGCCGCCGCCCTTGAGGATGTCGTCGCCGACGCCGCCGCGCAGTTCGTCCCCGCCGCCGCCGCCGTCCAGCGAGTCGTCGCCCCGCCCGCCCAGCACGAAGTCGCCGCCGCCGCCGCCCTTCACCTGGTCCGCCCCGTCGAGGCCGACGATCGCGTCCTCGCCGCCGCCGCCGAGCATCACGTCGGCCGAGGCGCCGCCGATGATCTCGTCGTCGCCGCCCTTGCCGTTGAAGCGGAAGGCGTGGTCGGCGTCCGCCTCCAGCACGTCGCCGCCGCCGGTCCCCTCCACCCGCTCCAGCCGGTCGGAGGCGGAGAGGTCGAAGTTGCGCAGCGCCGCGAGGTCGGCGTCGTCGAGGAAGGCCAGCGCCTCGGGCCCGGGCGAGGACAGCGCCGTGATCCCGGCGACCGCATCCGCGACCGAGGCGTATTCGTAGAAGAAAGACATCCAGGAGACCGAGGTCGCGCCCGCCGGCATCAGCGCCACCTCGGTCATCTCCAGGAAGCCGTCGAGGGGCGCGATGTCGAGCGTGGGCATCGAGGCGTCGCCCAGCACGATGCCCATCGGCGACTTGAAGCCGACCCGCTCGCCGTCGAACTCGACCGCCACCAGCGCCGAGGGCGAGGCCTCCGCGCCGATCGTGTGGACGATGCGGTGGCCGGCGTCGTCGGCGGCGTCGACGGGCGTCAGGTCGAAGATCGCGGGCTGGCCGGAGGGCGAGGTCCAGGTCTGCACCATCCGCACGAAGCCGCCTGCGCGGGGGGCGAAGAGCTCGATCTCGTAGACGCCGTCGCCGTCGTCCTCCTCGAAGGTGAAGGTCGCGGTGCGCCGCTCGGCGTCGACGACCGCGTCGGTCAGGCTCGCCTCGAGCACGGTCTGGAACCAGCTCCACTCGATCGGCTGGTCGAAGCCGAAGGCGCCGGTCGCGGGGTCGAGGGTCGTGGCGCGCAGGAAATCGTCGAACCAGACCTCGGAGGTGAAGGCCGCGTCCGCGTCGTAGTTGACGATCTCCCTCAACTCCTGGCGGGAGAGGTCGCCGACCAGGCTGGACGAGAGGCCGGTCAGCGCGATCCCGCCGCCGGGCGCGCTGTCGGCGCCCGACAGTTCCAGCAGCCGGTCGCCGGCGCGGGACTGGGTCTGGGTCTGGGCCGCGAAATGCAGCAGGCGCTGGGTCTCTCCGGGCGCGACGGTCAGGGTGTAGCCCGCGGCGACGTTGTCCCGGTCCAGCGTGACCGCGTCGGGCAGGACCGCGGCGCCGCCCTGGCCGCCGTAGGCCAGCAGCACCATCGGGTCGCCCACCCCGTCGACCGGCCCGTCGTCGGTGGCGAGCCCGATCAGCACGTCCTCGACGGCGTTGCCGACCCGCAGGTCGGTGTCGACGTCCGAGCCGAGGTTGGTCGCGATCCTCACCTCTACGGTGATCGGCGCGTCGGTGGGGTTGTGGAAGCTCTCGATGAACCGGGCCGCGGCGCGGTCCTCGCTGTCGGTGACCAGCTGGAACCGGCGGCTGACCAGCAGGCCGCTCATCTCGAGGACCTCGGTTTCCAGCGCGCCAGGGCGGCTGCTCTCGAAGGCGTCGTCATGCAGGGCCAGGGCGCCGCCGACGCTGAGCTGCATGCCGCCGTCGAAGGCGTCGATGGTTCCGTTCTCCACCGAGAGGCCGCCGCCGTCCCCGGCGCGCAGATCCCACAGAAAGCCGTCGAAATCGGTGAAGTCGATGGAAATGGCCATCGTCGGCCCCCCTGAATTGCCCCGCGCCGCCCGCTCGGGCGGCGCACCCGCGCTCAGGTTGACGAAAGGTTAATCGGGCGCAAGTCCTTTCGCCCTCCGCCGCCGGGCGCCGGGCCGGGCCGTTTGTCCTCGGTCGCGGCGCTGCGATCGACGCCGAGCGGCGCCGCGGCCTGTCGCGCGGTCGCGCCGTGCGCGCCGGAGAGCGGATCGGTCCGCCGGCCCCCGGCCCGTCGCGGATGCGCGACGGCGCCCGCCTCGCCCCCATCGCGGGGCGTCCGCGTCGGCCGGCCCGCCGTGGCTCGGGGTCATGCGCGGCTGCGGCTTCCGCTCCGCGGCGTGACCTCCCGTTTTCGCGCGCCCCCCCTTGGACGTCTCCGGAGCGGGGGCTATGTGTTGGACGCGGCCGGCCCCCCGCGCGTTGCCTGCAACGCGGCATCGGCCGCCCGAATGACCCAAGCGGCGACCGCCGCGCCGGAGGGGGCCCCTCCGGTTTCCCAAGAACGACCGGGAGCTATTCCATGGCCTTCGAACTTCCCCCGCTGCCCTATGCCCACGACGCCCTCGCCGACGCCGGCATGTCGAAGGAAACGCTCGAGTTTCACCACGACATCCACCACAAGGCCTATGTCGACAACGGCAACAACCTGATCAAGGACACCGAGTGGGCGTCCAAGTCGGTCGATGAGATCGTCAAGGGCACCTACGACAAGTCCGCCGTGGCGCAGTCGGGCATCTTCAACAACGCCTCCCAGCACTGGAACCACACCGAGTTCTGGAAGATGATGGCGCCGAAGATGGCGATGCCCTCCGAGGTCGAGAAGGCGCTGACCGAGGCGTTCGGCTCGGTCGACGAGTTCAAGAAGGCCTTCTCCGCCGCCGGCGCCGGTCAGTTCGGCTCGGGCTGGGCGTGGCTGGTGAAGGACGCGGACGGCTCGCTGAAGGTGACCAAGACCGAGAACGGCGTGAACCCGCTGTGCTTCGGCCAGACCGCGCTGCTGGGCTGCGACGTGTGGGAGCATTCCTACTACATCGACTTCCGCAACAAGCGCCCGGTCTACCTGCAGAACTTCCTGGATAACCTGGTGAACTGGGAATACGTCGCCGCCAAGCTCTGACGCGCAGCGACCCCGAGACCCCGAAGGCCCCGCCCCCCGGCGGGGCCTTCTGCATTCGGCGGATGTCTCGACCAGGGGGCGCCCGAGGCGACGCCGCTCCTGCGGCGCCCGGGACCTGCGATGCGCCGCCGCCGCTGGCGGGAGGCGCGTGGCGCGTTCAGGCCTCCGACAGCGCCTCCAGCCGCGCCAGCAGGGCGGTGGCGTCGGGGAGCGTCTCGTAGAGGGCGTGGAAGCTCTCGCCGGCCATGCCCTCGGCGACCACGTGTTCGATCAGCGCCAGCAGCGGCGCCCAGTAGCCCTCGGTGTCGAGCAGCAGGATCGGCTTGTCATGCAGGCCCAGCTGGCGCCAGGTCAGCGCCTCGAACAGCTCGTCGAGCGTGCCGGCGCCGCCGGGCAGGGCGACGACGGCGTCCGAGTTCATCAGCATCACCTTCTTGCGCTCGTGCATGGTCTCGGTGACCACGTAGGCGGTCAGGTCGCGCTTGCCGACCTCCAGCGCCTCGAGGTGGCGGGGGATCACGCCGAAGGTCTGGCCGCCCGCCTCGCCCGCCGCACGCGCAACCTCGCCCATCAGGCCCACGTCGCCCGCCCCGTAGACCAGCCGCATGCCGCGCGCCGCCAGACCCCGCCCGAGCGCCTCGGCCGCGGCGCGGTAGCTCTCGCGCGCTCCGTAGCGCGACCCGCAGTAGACGCAGACGCTGTAGGGATAGGGGCGCATGGGAACCTCCGGACGGGGCGGGGCGAGGGAGGCGACAGGTCGCCGGCCATCGCCATGAAACGGACATGAATTGCGCTGCGGCGCGTTCGGGCGCATGGTATTCGGCACGAAAGCCCCGCGGGGCAAGGGAAAAACGGCGAGAGGCGCACGATGGCCGATTCCAGGGCGACGATGCGGATCGCCGCGGTCGCCCTCGGGGCGGCGGCGGGCGCGGCCGCGCTGGCGATGACCGGCTGGCTGGGCCCCTCGGAGCCTGCCGCGCCCACCGCCGGGCGCGACGCGGCCCCCGTCGCG
>CAXGVP010000259.1:0-5712 GCA_964013055.1 uncultured Albimonas sp. | reverse complement strand
AGGTTGAGGTCGAGCAGGAAATTCTGGCCGAGGCTCTTCTTCGCCGCCAGCCCGTGCGTCGCGATCACCTCGCGCAGCGGCGGCAGCCCGTCGGGAGAGCCGCTCACCCGCCCGCCCCCATCCGCGCCGCCGCCATCGAGGCCGCCAGCCGGATCGCCTCGACCAGCGAGGTCGGGTCCGCCAGCCCCTGGCCGGCGATGTCGTAGGCGGTGCCGTGGTCGGGCGAGGTGCGCACGAAGGGCAGCCCCAGCGTCACGTTCACCCCGCGGTCGAAGTCCAGCGCCTTGATCGGGATCAGCGCCTGGTCGTGATACATGCACACCGCCGCGTCGTAGCGCGCCCGCGCCCGCTCGTGGAACATCGTGTCGGCGGGAAGCGGGCCGGCGAGGTCGAAGCCCTCGGCGCGCAGCCGCTCCAGCACCGGGGCGATCACCTCGATCTCCTCGCGGCCCATGGCCCCGCCCTCGCCCGCGTGGGGGTTCAGGCCGGTCACCGCGATGCGGGGGTCGGGCAGGGCGAAGTCCTGCACCAGGCCCGCGCGGGTGACGCGGAGCGTCTCCTCCAGCAACGCCGGCGTCAGCGCGGCGGGCACGGCGGCGAGCGCGATGTGGATGGTCACCGGCACCCCCCGCAGCTGCGGCCCCGCCAGCATCATCACCGGGCGGGCGACGCCGGCGAGGTCGGCGAGGAACTCGGTATGGCCCGGGAAGGCGAAGCCGGCCCCGTCATAGAGGGCCTTCTTGTTGATCGGACAGGTCACCACCCCGCCGGCGCGCCCGGCGCGTGCGAGGGCCACGGCCTCCTCGATCGCGGCGACGACCATGGGGGCGTTCGCGGGCGCGGGGCGGCCGGGCAGGGGCGGCGCCGCGAGCGGTCGGTGCAGCACCGGCAGGGCATGGGCGCAGAGCTCCGCCGTCGCCTCCTCGGGGGCGTCGATGCGGTGCACGGGGCCGTGGGCGGCGGCGTGGTCGGCGTCGCCGATCAGGAACATCGGCGCCGCGTCGCGCAGGCGCGTCCAGGCGCCGGCCGCGATCTCGGCGCAGATCCCGGCGGGGTCGCCGCAGGTCAGGGCCAGCGGCGGCGCCGCTTCAGCGCCGCTCGACATAGGCCCGCGCGCGCAGCTGCTGCAGGCGGCCCTCGGCCTGGCGGGCCAGGCGCTGCTCGAGCATCTGGGCGCGGACCTGGTCGCGGTCCTCGGCGCTCAGTTCGCGCGGCTCCTCGCGCTTGTCGAAGACCTTCAGGACCACGATCGCGCCCTGCGCGGTCAGCGCGTCGGTGACGCCGCCCGCGGGCAGCTGCGCCAGGATCGCGGCCAGCGCGCCCGGCAGGTCGGAGGCCGGCACCCAGCCGATGCGCCCGCCCTGCGCGGCGGTGCGCGAGCGGCTGCGCGCGCGCGCCATCGCCTCGAAGTCGGCGCCTGCGCGAAGCTCCTGCACCCACTGCTGGACCTCGTCGCGCTTCTCGACCGGCCGCCCCTCGTCGGGGACGGCGATCTCGCCCATCGAGTAGCTGACCCGCTTGTCGAGGCCCATCGCCTCGATCTGGGCGTCGACCTCGGCCTCGGTCACCTGCACGCCGGGCAGGAAGTCGCGGCGCACCAGGGCCGACCACAACAGCTCGGTCTCGATGAACTCGCGCGCCACGGGCAGCGAGACGCCGGCCCGGCGCAGCCGCGCCTCCAGCGCCGAGGGGCCGCTGACGCCGAGCGTGGCGGCGAAGCGGCCCAGGGCGGCCTCGATCTCCTCGGGGGGGGCCTGGACGCCGGCGGCCTCGGCGGCGCCGCGCTTGAGCCGGTCGTCGATGACCGACTGCAGCGCCGTCTCGCGGTCGCCGCCGCCGGCGCCGGCCAGGGCGATCAGCTTCTGGCGCTGGTCGATGTCGAAATTGGTCACCGCCTTGCCGTTGACGAAGGCGGCCGCCGCAAAGGCGTCGGGCGCCGACTGGGCCTGCGCCGGGGGGGGCGCGGCCAGCAGGGAGAGCGCGGCGACGAGCCCCGCCAGCAGGGCGCGCGTGCGGACCCCGGCGCGCGAACAGATCGTGGTCATTCGGAATTCCTCAGCCATGCGCCACCCATGCCGCAGCGGGCGCCGTCAGTCCAGCCCGGCGGGCCCTCGCCCGCCGGCCGTCTGCGCGCCCGCGCTCAGTCGAACCGGGGCGCGCAGGCGCCCGCCCCGGGCCCCGGCGCCCCCGCGCCGCCCAGCGCCCACAGGTTCACCCGGGCGCCGAAATAGGTCGAGGCGGGCACGTCCACCGTCGAGGTGAAGTGCCGCCCCACATAGAAGGCCACGTCGACGCACTCGTTGGCGTAGCCGACCAGCGCCTCGGTCTCGACCCAGCGCTCGCTCTCCAGGTCGCGCTGCAGCTCGCCGCCGACGTACCAGTTGCGGGTCAGCGAATAGCGCGCCTCGGCGGTGACCTCGTGGCGGTCGATGGTGGTGATCGCGTCCTGCGCCAGCCAGACGTAGGAGCCCGCGACCTCGAGGCTGTCGAAGGTGGCGGCGCCGTAGACCTCGTTGCGGTTCAGCTCCAGGTCGTCGCCGACCCGCACCCGGTGGGCGAGCTTCACCAGGTCGGGGATCTCCAGCGACCAGGCGCCCACCCAGTCGGATTCGCGCTTGTTCAGCCCCAGCCCTGCGGGGAAGGAGGCGATCTCGCGCGGGCGGAACACCCGCCCCGCCGCCGCCGCCAGCCGCGCCCCGTCGTCGGCGATGCGCGCATAGCGCAGCCCGAGGTTCGCCCGCGGCCCTTCCTCGAACCCGTCGTAGCCCGCATGGCGGCGCACGTCGAAGAGCGAGGTCTCGTCGAACTCCACCACCAGGCTGTCCTCGTTGGGGAACGGCGGCACGTCGGAATAGTAGGGCGCCACGACCAGCTGGCCGATCGGCTCGATCAGGTGGGTCACCGGCCCCGCGCCCAGCAGCGGCGAGAGCAGGTCCCCGCCCTCGTCGCGCCGGATCAGCGGATAGCGCGCGTCGAGCGAGGCGAGCGGGGCCACCCGCTGCTCCTCGTCCGGGGTTCCGGGCGTCACGTCGTTCAGCCGCCAGACGTCGCCGCGCACGGCGCCGAAGGCGGTCAGCTGCACGCCCGAATCCGTCAGCCACTGCCGCTCGACATCCACCCGCCCGAAGCCGTGGACGGTGTCCTGCCCCGCGGTGCGCTTGAGCGCGTAGCCCGAGAGCGAGGCGCCGAACTGCGTGCCCAGCGGCCCGTCCCAGACCCGGCGGCCCTCGAACACCGGCAGCGCCATGGGGATCTGGCCCGCCGGCTCGTTGTCGCGCAGCGACTGGAAGCGCACGAGCGAGACCTCTCCCCACCCCTTCGCGTCGGAGCCGCGCAGGAACAGCTCGCTCTCCAGCCGGTCGTCGTTGGTGAACTCGTAGCGGCGCAGGTAGCCGTCGTCGGAGGCCTGCTGGAGCGAGAAGCCCGCCTCGATCCCGCCGCCCTCGACCTCGGCCAGCCGGTAGAGGCCGGTTCCGAAGATATGGCCCCGCCATTCCTCGGATCCGTCGTAGTCCTGCTGGGTGACCGAGCCCTGCAGCGCGATCGCCCCGCGGCGGAAGGCGCGGCGCAACTCGCCCTCGACGATCAGCCCGTCGTCGGTGGTGACGTAGGGGGTGAAGGTGGCGTCGGTCTGTTCGTCGATCACCCAGTAGTAGGGGACCTTCAGCGCGTAGCCGAAGTTGGAGTTCTGAAGATACTCCGGCGGCAGCAGGCCCGAGGCCCGCTCCAGCGTCGGGTCGGGGTGGCGGAAATACGGGGTCCAGGCCACCGGCACGCCCAGCAGGTCGAAGGTGGCGTCCTCGTAGTGGACGGTGCGGGCCTGCTCGTCATGGACGATGCGGTCGGCGCGGATCCGCCACAGGGGGGTGGGATCCTCGGGGCAGACGAGGCAGGGGGAGAACACCGCCCGGCTCATCACGTTCCAGCGCCCGTCGATGCGCCGGCCTTCCGTGGCCGCGAACTTGAGGTTGTCGCGCATCACCGCCTGGGCGCCGCGCACGATGCCGTTGCGAAGCTGGGTGTCGAGCTCGGCGGCCGAGGCCAGCACGGTCGCGCCCTCGGGGCCGCGCAGCACGATGGGTCCTTCGGCGGTCAGCCGGTCGAACTCCCGCTGGTAGACGATGCGCGAGGCGGTCAGCGTGCGCTCGCCGTAATAGACCTCGACATTGCCCTCGGCGGTCAGGGTCGAGGCCTCGTTGTCGTATTCGACCCGGTCGGCGACCAGCGAGACGGGGCCCTGGTCGGACTCGCCCGCCACCATCTCGGAGAGCGAGCCCTGCGCCACGGCGGCCGGCGCGCAGAGCGCGGCGGCGGAGGCGATCAGCGCCAGGGCGGTCAGGCGGCGGGAGGCGCGCAGGACGCGGCGGTCGGCGGAAGGGGCGCGGGACTGCACGGGGTCGGGAGCTCCGGATCGGTCGCCGGGCAGGGCCGGCCGCCCCCCTCCTTTAGCCGTCCTCGAGATGCAGGAGCAAGCCGAGGGCGAGCAACGTCATCGCGACAGGCGGGATCCAGGCGGCCAGCGGGGCGGCGATGGCGCCCGATCCGCCGAAGGCCTGGGTGACGTTGGCGAGGAAGAAATACGCAAGCCCCGTTCCGATCGCCCCCAGCGCCATCAGCCCCAGGCCGCCGAATCGCACATGGCGCATCGAGAAGGCCGCCCCGATCAGCACCATCGCCGGCAGCAGCAGCGGCAGCGCCAGCTGCGCCTGCCAGTGCATCCGGTGGCGGGCCGCCGAGACGCCCGCCGCCTCCAGTCCCCGGATGAAGCCCGGCAGCGCCCAGAACGAGATCGTTCCGGGGGAGGCGAAGCTCTCCAGGATCTGGGCGCGGGTCAGCTCGGTGGGCAGGGTCAGCTGCTCGAGATCGGTCCAGCCCATCGCCGGGGCCACGCCCAGCTCGGCCTGAGCCTGCGCCTCGGTCTCCTCGGGGGCGGGGTCGCCGCCCTCGGGGGAGCTGCGCGCGGTGGGCTGGCTCAGGTCCCATTCGCGCACGTCGTAGAGGACCCAGCGCCCGGGCTCGAGCACGGCGCGCGCGGCCTCGACGCGGGCGGTCAGCTGGTCGCCCTGCGCGAAGCGGAACAGGGTGACGCGCCACAGCTGGGTGCCGTCGCCGTTGGCGCGCTGGGCGTGGACGACGGTCTGGCCCTCGCCCCCCGCCTGGCGCAGCCACAGGCCGTTGCCGGAGACCGACAGCAGGCTGGCGCGGTCCTTGATCCAGCGCGCCTCCTGCCGCTCGAACCGCTGCAGCAGGCCGGCCGAGAGCGGGTCGAGCACCGAGAACGCCAGCACCCCCCCCAGCGCCGCCGCGCCCACCGCGGGCGCGATCAGCCGCCAGACCGAGACGCCGGCCGCCCGCGTCACCACCAGCTCGGACGAGCGCGCGAGGCGCGCGAAGCAGGTCAGCGCGGCGATCAGGGTGAGGAAGGGCAGGATCTCCATCATCAGCGAGGGCGCGTGGAGGAGCGACAGCTCCAGCACCTGCGCGAAGCTGGCGGCGGTCCCGGCCGAGCGGCGCATCTGCTCGACCAGGTCCACCAGCACCACCAGCAGCAGCACCGCGGCGAAGGCGGCGGTGAAGGCGCCCACGAAGCGGCGCATGACATAGAGCGAGAGCGTGCCGATCATGCGGCCTCCGCCGGCGTTTCAGGCGGGGTTTCGGGCGGCGCCGGCTGCCGGCGCTGGGGGATGCCGCGCCACAGCACCACCAGCGCCA